>DASRXO010000094.1:0-4201 GCA_035654095.1 Telluria sp. | reverse complement strand
AAGGCGCGAGGGAAAACTGAAAATTTGCTGAAATCCGGCCAATAGGAGCGCCCAAAAACGCATTCCAGGTTTGCGACGACCTTGCGGCCGCCAAAAAAATCTAAAACCGCTGAAAACATCAATTGATCAGCGGTTCCTTAGTGAAAAATTTATTGTTCAAATGTCGGATATATAAGCCGTAAATAACTCTGGAATGCACCGGAATATCGCGCAATTAATTAATATTGTTATACGAAATATCCCCCGCTTGGTGCGCGCTGCACCGCAAATGGGCCGGCTAGCGAATTGAGCGGCGCGGCCTGTTGTTGTATAGTCGCCAGCCAAGATACTTTTTCGGCTCGATCATGCTTTGGTGGTCCCAAATCACTGCCCTTGGCGGCTTGAACGTCACCGCACTGGCCGCGCTGGCCATCGCCGTCTGGCTGGGTGCAGCGCGCTGCTGGCGGCTCGCGCTTGCCTGGTGCCTGCTGTTCGGGTCGGCCATGCTGCTGGTGGTCGCCAGCCAGGTCGCCTTCCTCGGCTGGGGCATCGGTATCCAGAGCCTGGAGTTCACCGGCTTCAGCGGCCACGCCACGCGCGCGGCAGCGGTGTTCCCGGTCGCTTTCTTCCTGCTGCTGGAAGGCGAGCACCGGCGCCTGCGCGCGGCCGGCGTGGCCTTCGGCATCGCCGTCGCCGTGCTGGTGGGCGCCTCGCGCGTCAAGGTCGGCGCCCATTCGCCGAGCGAAGCGCTGCTCGGGCTGCTGCTGGGGATGGCGGTGGCGCTGCTGTTCATCGCGCGCGCGAACGCCGCGCGCCAGTTCGTGCCCAGCCCGTTGCTGGTCGGGGTCAGTTTGCTCATCTTGTTGGTACCCAAGGCGGAGCCGGCCAACGCCCATCAATGGGTGGTCAAGATTGCACTGGAATTGTCGGGACACGACCGGCCCTACAGCCGCGCAGCGTGGGCATTGGCCACGCGCGGGGCCGCGCAAGAAGCGATGGGCAGGGACTAGCCGGATACATATCCGGCTAGCAATATTTCGTCGAATGAGTTTACACTGGCGCTCCCAGCTGCTCACTCCTCGAAGGAAACCATGATCCGCCGTCCGTTCACACTTCTTGCCTTGTCCCTGGCGCTGGCGTTTGGCGCCGGCACGGTCCACGCCGCGACGCTCGATACCCAAAATGACGATGCGCCCGCCGTCAAGCGCAACCTGCGCGAGCACTACACCAAATACGAATACCGGATCCCGATGCGCGACGGCGTGCACCTGTTCACCACCGTCTACGTGCCGAAGGACGGTGCGAAGCCCTATCCCTTCCTGGTCCAGCGCACCCCATACAGCGCGGGGGTCAATGCGGAGGGCGAGCTGCATTACGGCGAGGACTGGTTCCCGACCGCGATCGGCCCGTCGAAAGAACTGGAAGACGCCGGTTACATCTTCGTCAAGCAGGACGTACGCGGCCGCTATATGTCGGAAGGAAAATGGCAGGAGATGACGCCGCACGTCAACGCCAGCCGCGCGCCGGGCGAAGGCCAGGAAAGCCAGGACATGTACGATACGGTCGAATGGCTGCTCAAGCATGTGCCGAACAATAACGGCAAGGTCGGCATCTACGGCATCAGCTATCCCGGCTTCTACACTTCGGCCAGCATCATCGATTCGCACCCGGCGATCAAGGCGGCCTCGCCGCAAGCGCCGGTGACCGACCTGTTCATGGGCGACGATTCCTACCACGGCGGCGCCTTCATGTTGGCGGCCAACTTCGGCTTCTATGCCTCATTCACGGTGGAAGACAACCCGACCCCGCTGCCGAAAAAATGGTCGGGCTTCGAGTACGGCATGGCCGACGGCTACGACTTCTTCCTGCAGCGGCTGACCCTGCCGAATATCCTGGCGACCATGAGCGACAAGCAGCGCTTCCTGCTGGCGCCGACCATCGACCACGACACCTACGACCAGTTCTGGCAGTCGCGCAATATCGCGCCGCACTTGAAGAACGTGAAAGCCGCCGTGCTCACCGTGGGCGGGTGGTTCGACGCGGAAGATCCGCAGGGTCCGCTCACCACCTATCAGGCGATCAAGACCATGAACCCGTCGACCTTCAGCGGTCTGGTGATGGGTCCGTGGATTCATGGCGGTTGGGCGCGCAGCGACGGCAAGAGCCTCGGCCACGTGCAGTTCGACAGCAAGACCGGCGAATACTTCCGCGCCAAGATACAGTTTCCCTTCTTTGAACAGCAGCTGAAAGGTATCAAGCCGGCCCAGGCGATCGCCGAGGTCACCGCCTTCGAAACCGGCAGCAACGTGTGGCGCCAGTACACGGCGTGGCCGCCGGCGCAGGCCAAGGCGCGCACCCTGTACTTCGGCGCGAACGGCAAGCTGAGCTGGCAGCAGCCCGCGGCCGGCGCCGAGTTCGACGAGTACGTGGCCGATCCGCGCAAGCCGGTGCCCTACATCGGCTACCCGGCCACCGGGGTGCCGCAGGAATACATGGTGTCGGACCAGCGCTTCGCCGCCTCGCGCCCGGACGTGCTGGTGTACCAGAGCGAGGTGCTGGCCGACGACGTGACGATCGCCGGCCCGGTCACGCCCAAGCTGTTCGTGTCCACCAGCGGCACCGATGCCGACTGGGTGGTCAAGCTGATCGACGTGTATCCGCAGGAGTATCCGGCGGCGGAGAAGGACGGCAATGCCAAGGACATTCCACCGCCATCGCTGAAGCTGGGCGGCTACCAGCAACTGGTACGCGGCAATCCCTTGCGCGGCAAGTTCCGCAACAGCTACGAGAAGCCCGAGCCGTTCACGCCGGGGAAGGTGGAAGCCATCAGCTACCAGCTCGGCGACATCAACCATACCTTCCGCCGCGGCCACCGGATCATGGTGCAGGTGCAAAGCTCCTGGTTCCCGCTGGTGGACCTGAATCCGCAGACCTTCACGGCGATCCCGAAGGCCAAGCCGGAGGACTTCAAGAAGGCGACCCAGCGCGTCTACCATGCGCCGGCCACGCCATCGGGGCTGCAACTGTTGGTAATGCCTGGCAACTGAGGACGGTTTTGCGGGCCTCCCTGGGGTTTCGCCCTTGGGAGCCCGAAAAAGTGCGCTTTTTGTGGCCGTCCACTTGGCCGAAGGGCAAGCAACAGATGGTATGATGATCCCCTTTACGATTCCCAATCACCCTATACAACGTGCGTCTATCTTCCATTAAGTTGTCGGGATTTAAGTCTTTCGTTGATCCCACCAATTTCCAGGTGCCCGGCCAGTTGGTGGGCGTCGTCGGTCCCAACGGCTGCGGCAAGTCGAATATCATCGATGCGGTGCGCTGGGTGCTGGGCGAATCGAAGGCCTCCGAACTGCGCGGCGAGTCCATGCAGGACGTGATTTTCAACGGCTCGACCAACCGCAAGCCAGCCGGCCGCGCCTCGGTCGAACTGGTCTTCGATAACAACGACGGCAAGGCCGCCGGCCAGTGGGGGCAGTACGCCGAGATCGCGGTCAAGCGCACCCTCACGCGCGACGGCACCTCGACCTATTACATCAACGGCCAGCCGGTGCGCCGGCGCGACATCCAGGACATCTTCCTCGGCACCGGCCTCGGTCCGCGCGCCTACGCGATCATCGGCCAGGGCATGATCTCGCGGATCATCGAATCGCGGCCCGAAGAACTGCGCGTGTTCCTCGAAGAAGCCGCCGGCGTCTCGAAGTACAAGGAGCGCCGCCGCGAGACCGAGAACCGTCTCAACGACACGCGCGAGAACCTGCTGCGGGTCGAAGACATCCTGCGCGAGCTGAATGCCAACCTCGAAAAGCTCGAAGCGCAGGCGGTCGTCGCGAACAAATTCCACACGCTGCAGGCCGACCAGGAAGAGAAGCAGAAGCTGCTTTGGCTGCTGCGCAAAAACGAGGCGCAGGCCGAGCAGGCCAAGGTCTTCCGCGACATGGAGCAGGCCCAGACCGACCTCGAAGAGCAGACCGCCAAGCTGCGCCACGTCGAACTCGAACTCGAACATATGCGCCAGGCCCACTTCTCGGTGGGCGACCGGCTGCACCAGGCGCAGGGCCAGCTGTACCAGACCAACTCCGAGATCGGCAGCCTCGAAGCCCAGATCAAGTTCGTGATCGAGTCGCGCACCCGCTTGCAGAACCAGCTCGGCACCCTCGCGGCCCAGCGCGATCAATGGCTGGCGCAGGCGGGCGAGTTCGAAGAACAGATCGAGGAAGCG
>DASRXO010000093.1:0-2919 GCA_035654095.1 Telluria sp. | reverse complement strand
CCGCTTTTGAGCAGCAGAGGGAACCGACATGAATGCATTGCTTAAGACCCGCGGCAACCCGGTCCAGGCCGCGCCCGCCGCCGCCGAACCGGCCCAGTACCTGACCTTCATGCTGAGCGGCGAGGTGTATGCCATCGGCATCCTCGGCATCAAGGAGATCATCGAATTCGGCGGCGTCACGACCGTGCCGATGATGCCCGACTGCATACGCGGCGTGATCAACCTGCGCGGCGCGGTGGTGCCGGTGATGGACCTGGCGGCGCGCTTCGGCCGCCCGGGCAGCGAGATCACCAAGCGCACCTGCGTGGTGATCGTCGAAACCGCGCACGAGGGCGAGCAGCAAGTGGTCGGCGTGATGGTCGACGCGGTCAACGCGGTGCTCGAGATCGCCGCCGCCGACATCGAGCCGGCGCCCGCGTTCGGCGCGCGCGTGCGCCCCGATTTCATCGCCGGCATGGGCAAGGTCAACGGCAAGTTCGTGATCCTGCTGTCGACCGAACATGTGCTCTCGTCGGTGGAGATCGGCGCCATGGTCAAGGGCGCCGAGGCGGTCGTGCACGGCGAGTAAGCGATGACCAACATTACGATCACCGACCAGGAGTTCTCGCAGTTCCAGCGCTTCATCTACGAGGCCGCGGGCATCAGCATGTCGAACGGGAAGAAGGCGCTGGTCAGCGGCCGGCTGGCCAAGCGCCTGGCGCACTTCCAGGTCGACAGCTACGGCGCCTATTTCAAGCTGCTGGCCAACGGCGGCGAGCCGGGCGAGTGCCAGATGGCGATCGACCTGTTGACCACCAACGAGACGTATTTTTTCCGCGAGGCCAAGCACTTCGACCTGCTGCGCGAACTGGCGCTGGCGGCCAAGGCGAACGGCCGGCCGTTGCGGGTCTGGAGCGCGGCCTGCTCGACCGGTGAAGAGGTGTACAGCATCGCGATGGTGTTGGCCGACGTGCTGGAAGATCGGCCATGGGAGGTGCTTGGCACCGACATCAGCACCCGCGTGCTGGAGCGCGCACGGCGCGGACACTACCCGATGGAGCGCGCCACCCAGCTGCCGCAGCCTTACCTGAAGCGGTTCTGCCTGAAGGGGCAGGGCGCCGAAGCCGGGACCCTGCTGGTCGAGCGCAAGCTGCGCGCGCGGGTGCAGTTCGAACAGGCCAACCTGATCCAGCCCTTGCCGCAGCTGGGCATGTTCGACCTGATCTTCCTGCGCAACGTGATGATCTATTTCAGCGGCGATACCAAGCGCGAGGTGGTGGCGCGCGTGCTGGGCCAGCTCAAGCCGGGCGGCCATTTCTGCATCGGCCATTCCGAGACCCTGAACGACATCAGCGGCGCGGTGACGCCGCTGGCGCCGTCGATCTACGTCAAGGGCTAGGGCGGGATGGACGACCCCGGCGTATCCGACGTGCTGCTGCTGCCGGGGGACTATTTCGTCGGCGGCCGCCAGTACCGCATCCGCACGCTGCTGGGATCGTGCGTGTCGATCGCGCTGTGGCACCCGGGTGCGCTGGTCGGCGCCATGTCGCACTACCTGCTGGCGCGCCGCGGCAGCCGCTCGGCCGCGCCGAGCGCGCGCTATGGCGAGGACGCGCTCGAGCTGATGCTGGCCGAGCTGGCGCAGATGGGCGTGCCGGGACGCGAGTGCCAGGCCAAGGTATTCGGCGGCGGCCAGATGTTTCCCGCGCTGGGACACCGCGAAACGGTGGGCCACAAGAATGGCGAGGCGGCGCGCGGGCTGCTCAAGCGGCATGACATTACGATCGTGTCGGAGAGCCTGTTCGGCGCCGGCCACCGCCAGATCGTATTTAACGTCGGCACCGGCGACGTGTGGAGCCGCCAGGTCGGCCCGGGCGCGGGTACCGGCCTACAACAGGAGCATGCATGACAAAGATTAAGGTCATGATCGTCGACGATTCGGCCGTGGTGCGCCAGGTTCTGACCGGCTTGCTGAACGCTGCTCCCGGCCTGGAAGTGAGCCATGCCGTGGCCGATCCGCTGCTGGCGATGGAACGCATGAAGACGCAGTGGCCCGACGTGCTGGTGCTGGACGTCGAGATGCCGCGCATGGACGGCATCACCTTCCTCAAAAAAATCATGGCCGAACGTCCGACGCCGGTGGTGATTTGCTCGACCCTGACCGAGAAAGGGGCCAGGACCTCGGTGGAGGCGCTGGCGGCGGGCGCGGTCTCGATCATCACCAAACCCAAGCTCGATCTGAAACGCTTCCTGAACGACAGCGCCGACGACCTGGTGGCGGCGGTGCGCGCGGCGGCCGGCGCCAACTTGCGCCAGCTGGCGCAGCGCCGGGCCGCGCCGTCGATGGTGGCCGCCAAGTTGACGGCCGACGCGGTGCTGGCGCCGTCCGATACGCGCGCCATGACCCAGACCACCGAGCGGGTGGTGGCGATCGGCACCTCGACCGGCGGCACCCAGGCGCTGGAGGAGGTGCTGACCGCGCTGCCGCGCGTCTCGCCCGGCATCGTCATCGTCCAGCACATGCCGGAAAAATTTACCGCGGCGTTCGCCCAGCGCCTCGACGGCCTGTGCCAGATCACGGTCAAGGAGGCCGCCAACAACGACCGGGTGGTGCCGGGCCGCGCGCTGATCGCGCCGGGCGGCAAGCACCTGCTGCTGCGCCGCACCGGCGCCCAGTATTGCGTCGAAGTGGTCGACGGCCCGCTGGTCAACCGGCACCGGCCGTCGGTCGATGTGCTGTTTCGCTCGGTGTCCAAGTGCGCGGGCGCCAATGCGCTCGGGGTGATCATGACCGGCATGGGCGACGACGGCGCGGCCGGCCTGCTCGAAATGCGCAAGGCCGGTGCGCGCACCGTGGCGCAGGACGAACAAAGCTGCGTCGTGTACGGCATGCCGAGAGAGGCGATCAAGCGCGGCGCGGTCGAAAAAACGGTTGCGCTG
>DASRXO010000092.1:0-4311 GCA_035654095.1 Telluria sp. | reverse complement strand
CACCGGACCACGCGCCGCCTCGACCTGACCGAGGAGGGCGACTGGCTGCTGGGGCGCGCGCGCCAGGTGCTGGCCGACCTCGAAGACACCGAGGCGCAGCTGGCCGCGCGCCGTTCGCAGCCATCGGGCCTGGTGCGGGTGAATGCGTCGACGCCGGCGCTGGACCACATGCTGGCGCCGCTGGTGGCCGACTTCCTCGACGCCTATCCGCTGGTGAAGCTGGAGATGGTCAGCGGCGAGACCGTGGTCGACCTGATCGAAGAGCGCGCCGACCTGGCGATCCGCATCGGACCGCTGGCCGACTCCACGCTCAATGCGCGGCGGCTTGGCGGCAGCCCCTTGCGGCTGCTGGCGTCGCCCGCCTATTTGCGCAAGCACGGCGTGCCGGCGCGCTGCAGCGATCTGGCCCACCACCGGCTGCTTGGCTTCACGATGCCGGCCTCGCTGAACATCTGGCCGCTGATGCACGACGGTAGCGAGGGCATGCCGGTCACGCCGGCGGTGCTGGCCTCGAGCGGCAGCACCCTGCGCCAGCTGGCCTTGTCGGGCGCCGGCATCGTGTCCCTGTCCGACTTCCTGACCGGCGCCGACCTCGCGGCGGGCACCCTGGTGCCGGTGCTCGAAGCGGTGACGCTGCCGTGGTCGCAGCCGGTATGGGCGGTGTTCTACAAACAGGGCGCGCTGGCGCCGCGGGTGGCGGCGCTGGTCGACTTTCTCGCGCAGCGGCTGGCGTCGGACCGCGTCCTCGATGTGTAAGTACGCGAAAATAAGCTGATTTATTGTTGGCTTTTCGGTACGATCATGCGGCGTCGCCCCCCATCCCAATCCGACCCGAGAGAACCCATGACCATCCGCCGCGAATTCCTGATCAAAGCTCCGATCGGCCTGCTGGCCGTCGCCACCGCAAGCCGCGCCGAGCAGACCCCGACCGCCACGCCCACGCCCGGCGCGCCGCCCACTTTCGGCGCCGCGCCGGCGGTCGGTCCCGAGGTCTCGCCGGCCACCTTCGCCGAGGCCGAGAAGCTGGTGCAGTGGACCATGACGCCGGCCCAGCGCGCGATGGCGGCCAACAGCTGGCGCGTGTCGATGGCCTCGATGCAGGAACGCCGCACCGGTCCGCGCAAGCTGGCGCTGGAGGACGCGGCGCAGCCGGCCAGCCAATGGAATCCGGTGCTGCCCGGCGCCAAGGCCGGCCCGGCGCACGATCGCTTCGTGCGCAGCAAGGGCGGCGCTGGCGCGCTGCCCACGCGCGATGAAGACATCGCGTTCGCGCCGGTCAGCAAACTCTCGCGCTGGATCGAAACGCGGGCGCTCAGCTCCGAGCGGCTGACCCGGATTTATATCGCGCGCATCAAGCGCTTCGATCCAAAGCTGCGCTGCGTGATCACGCTGACCGAGGAACATGCGCTGGCGCGCGCCAGGCAGGCCGACCGCGAGATCGCGGCCGGCACATACCGCGGGCCGCTGCACGGCATTCCCTACGGCGTGAAGGATTTGCTCGACACCGCCGGCATCGCCACCACTTGGGGCGCCGAGCCGTTCCGCGACCGCGTGCCGAAGGCCGATGCGACGGTGGTCGCGCGGCTCGACGCGGCCGGCGCGGTGCTGATCGCGAAACTGAGCCTGGGCGCGCTGGCGCTCAACGACATCTGGTTCGGCGGCCAGACCATGAATCCGTGGCTGCTGGAAGAGGGCGCCTCGGGCTCCAGCGCGGGACCGGGCGCGGCCACCGCGGCGGGACTGGTCGGCTTCGCGATCGGCAGCGAGACCGGCGGCAGCATCGTCAGCCCGGCGATGCGCTGCGGGGTCACCGGCTTGCGGCCGACCTACGGCCGGGTGCCGCGCACCGGCGCCATGACGCTGTGCTGGTCGCTCGACAAACTGGGCCCGATGACGCGCAGCGTGGAAGACGCGATGCTGGTGCTCAAAGCGATCGGCGGGCCGGATCACGCCGACCTGGCCGCGGTGCCGTGCAAGCTCGATTTCGACGCCAACGCGCCGGTGCGCGGGCTGAAGGTCGGCTACTTTGCGGACTGGATGAAGGAAGCGCCGGCCACCGACGTCGACCGCGCCGCGCTGGAGGCGGCCAAGGCGCTCGGCATGGTGCCGGTGCCGGTGACGCTGCCCGACTGGCCCTACCAGACGCTCAACACGATCCTGTTCGCCGAGGGCGCGGCCGCGTTCGAAGCGATCACGCTGGACGGGCGCATCGACCAGCTCAAGGTGCAGGTGCCGGACGCATGGCCGAATTTGTTCCGCGAGGCGCGCTTTCTGTCGGCGGTGGATTTCGTGCAGGCCGACCGCATGCGGCGCAAGGTGGCGCAGGAGATGGCGCGCATCTTCGGCGAGGTCGACCTGCTGCTGGTGCCCTCGCTGCGCGACGAGATGCTGACCATCTCTAACTTCACCGGCCATCCCTCGCTGACCCTGCGTACCGGTTCGGTCGAGGTGGCCGAGGCACGCAGCGACTGGGCGCCCGACCCGGCCCATCCGCTGCCGAAGTTCGCGCCGCCGCGCCGGGTGCCGCATGGCGTGACGCTGATCGGCCGCCTGTTCGACGAAGGCACGATCGCGCGTGCCGGCCTGGCCTTGGAACATAAGGCGCAGGTCGCGGGCGAGCGCCCGCCGGGATTCGGCGACGCATGATGAGCCGTGCCGCGCACGTCCGCCTGATGGCGGAGTACAACGCCTGGATGAACGCCAGGCTGCTGGAAGGCGCGGCGCGGCTGCCGGCCGGCGCGGTGGCCGCCGACAAGGGCGCGTTCTTCGGCTCGGTGCTGGGGACGCTCAACCACCTCGTCAATGCCGACACCATCTGGCTCAAGCGCTTCGCCGCGCATCCGGCGCGCCAGGCCGCGCTCGATCCGCTGCGGACGATGGCGATGCCGGCCGGGCTGGCGGCGCAGCCGTTTGCCGAGCTGGCGCCGCTGGCCGCGCACCGGCGCTGGCTGGACCGCGTGATCGTCGCCTGGGCCGGCGCGCTGGAAGAGGGCGAGCTCGACCACATCCTGCACCACGCCAACACCAAGGGCGAGCAGTTCGAGCGCCACTACTTCAGCCTGATCATGCATTTCTTCAACCACCAGACCCACCACCGCGGCCAGGTCACGACCTTGCTGTCGCAAGAAGGCATCGACATCGGCAGCACCGACCTGCTGACCCTGATCCCCAGCGATAAATAGAATAAATAGGGTCAGAGTCGAATTTAATAGGGTCAGAGTCGAATTAATTCATGATTCTCGAATTAATTCGACTCTGACCCTATTAAATTCGACTCTGACCCTATTTATTCGTAAACTTTCCATAGAGTATTTATATTTTGTCAAAGGCAGATTTAAATTGCTGTAGGTAAATTTATCCTTGCCAATTGACAATAGTCCAATAAATAGAGGCACAAAAGGATGCCTTCTCGACACTTTAAGTTGGTTGCGGATGCTGATAATGATTACAAGACATACCGTCATCCCATCATCATTGAAGGAGCAGGGCCATGGACCAGGTCGCACCTATCGTTGCACCACAGCGCCGCGCGGCGCCCGCCGCCGGGCAGGCGCTGGATGTCGAGCGCCTGCCGTTCACCATTCGCCGCGTGCGCAGCGACGAAGACCTGTGGAAAGCCGTGCGCATCCGCCACGCCGCCTACGCCCGCCACGTGCCGGAGTTCGCCGCCACCCTGGCCGCGCCCGAAGCGGCCGACTATGACGCCGACGTGGTGGTCTTGCTGGCCGAATCGAAACTGGACGGCTCGCCGCTCGGCAGCGCGCGCATCCAGACCAATCTGCACCGCCCGCTCGGGGTCGAAGCCTCGGTCGAGCTGCCGGCCTGGCTGCAGGGCCGCCGCCTGGCCGAAGTGACCCGCCTCGGCATCGACGAGGGCCGCATCGGCCGCGTGGTCAAGATCGCGCTGATCAAGGCCTGCTTCGAATTCTGCGAACTCAACAAGATCGACTGGGCCGTCGTCACCGGCCGCAGCCCGATCGACCGCCAGTACGAGCAACTGCTGTTCGCCGACGTGTTCGCGGACAAGGCCCCGGTCCCGCTGCGCCACGTCGGCAATATCCCGCATCGCGTGATGGCCTTCGAAATCGCCACCGGCCAGACGCGCTGGCAGCAAGCCGGCCATCCGCTGCTCAAGTTTTTCCGGTTTACTGATCATCCCGACATTAATGTTGGCAAAAAACCTAGCCCGCGCGGCAAGGGTTTGCTGGCTGCGCGCCGGGTGTCGGTACGAGCGGCGAGCGTGCTGACCACACTGGAATCGGCCTGACATAAAAATATTGCATGACGGCATCACAACTACGTTGTATCCTT
>DASRXO010000091.1:0-7286 GCA_035654095.1 Telluria sp. | reverse complement strand
TGACGATTCGCGTAGGGTGGGTACGGCGACGCCGTGCCCACGCGGTCATCAAATGCCGGCCGGCGCGCGGGTGTGCCAGTCGGTCACTTGCTGGTACTGGTGCGCGATGTTCAGCAGCTTGGCCTCGGCGAAGTAGTTGCCGATGATTTGCAGGCCCACCGGCCGCCTGGCGTTCTTCTCGCCCTGGCCGAAACCGGCCGGGATCGACATGCCGGGCAGGCCGGCGAGGCTGGTCGACAGCGTGAAGATGTCGGCCAGGTAGTTGGCCACCGGGTCGTTGGTCTTGTCGCCCAGGTCCCAGGCCACGGTCGGCGCGACCGGCCCCATGATCACGTCGCATTGCGCGCCGAGTACGGCCTGGAAGTCGTCGGCGATCAGGCGCCGGATCTTCTGCGCTTGCAGGTAGTAGGCGTCGTAGTAGCCGTGGCACAGCACATAGGTGCCGACCATGATGCGGCGCTGGACCTCGGGGCCGAAGCCTTCGGCGCGCGACTTCTTGTACATGTCGGACAGGTCCTTGTACTGGGCCGCGCGGTGGCCGTAGCGCACGCCGTCGAAGCGCGACAGGTTGGACGAAGCTTCGGCCGGCGCGATGATGTAGTAGACCGGGATCGACAGCGCCGTCTTGGGCAGCGAGATATCGACCAGTACCGCGCCCAGCTTGACGAACTGCTCGAGCGCGGCGCGCACCGCCTGTTCGACGTCGGCCGCCAGGCCTTCGCCGAAGTACTCCTTCGGCACGCCGATGCGCAGGCCGTTCAGCGGCTGCTGCAGGTCGCGCGTGAAGTCTTCGCGCAGATTGCCCTGCTCCGGCGTCAGGCTGGTCGAGTCGCGCTCGTCGAAGCCGACCATTTCGTTCAGCAGCAGCGCGCAGTCCTCGGCGGTCTGGGCGATCGGGCCGCCCTGGTCGAGCGAGGAGGCGAACGCGATCATGCCGAAGCGCGACACGCGGCCATAGGTCGGCTTGATGCCGGTGACGCCGCAGAACGAGGCCGGCTGGCGGATCGAGCCGCCGGTGTCGGTCGCGGTGGCGGCCGGCGCCAGGCGCGCGGCGATCGCGGCGGCCGAGCCGCCCGAGGAGCCGCCCGGCACCGCCAGCTTGTCCCACGGGTTCTTCACCGCGCCGAAGGCCGAGTTCTCGTTCGACGAGCCCATCGCGAATTCGTCGCAATTGAGTTTGCCCAGCGTGACCATGCCGGCCGCGCCGAACTTGTCGACCACGGTGGCGTTGAACGGGCTGGTGTAATTGCCCAGCATTTTGGAACCGGCGGTCGAGCGCCAGCCTTGCGTGACGAAGATGTCCTTGTGCGCGATCGGGATGCCGGTCAGCACGCCGGCGCTGCCGGCCGCAAAGCGCGCATCGGCCGCCGCGGCCTGCGCCAGCGTCAGCGCCGGGTCGAGATGCAGGAAGGCGTTCAGGTCGCTGGCCTGGGCGCGCCGCAGGTAGTGTTGCGCCAGCTCGGTGGCCGAAATCTGTTTGGCGTGCAGGAGCCCGGACAGCTGTTTGATGGTGTTTGTATGCATGGCTCGGTCTGGGTTATTCGATGACTTTTGGTACCAGGTACAGGCCGTCCTGGGTCTTGGGCGCGACCGCCTGGTAATCCGCGCGCCGGTTTTCTTCGGTGACGGCGTCTTCGCGCAGCCGCAAGGGCAGCCTGTCCATGATCGCGGCCAGCGGCTGTGACAGCGGCGCAACGCCGCGGGTGTCGACCGCCTGCATCTGCTCGGCCAGGGCGAAAATGCCATTTAGCTCAGCGAGCGCGGTTTCGGCGTGGGCTTCGTCCATGTCGAGTTGGGCCAGGTGGGCGATGCGTTTTACGTCTGCAAGAGTGAGGGACATGGGAAAAGGCGCGGCGCGGGCCGGGTGGTTAGTGTTGAGGGCTGATGGTATTTATTTAATAACGGCGCGCTAAAGCGGATAAAAGGTTGGCAATGCTGTCGATCCGGCGCGGCGAATCGGCATGCAATTGAACGGTTTTTCAGCATTTAACGCTCAAATTATAAGGTAGAATGGCGGGCTAATGCGTTGTCGGCGCCGAAACCGGGCGGCCGCAGCATATAAAAGACCGCGCTGCAGTTTAAAAAAAGCGCGTGGCGAGAGTTCCCTATCAATGCTTAGGCGCACACGGTGCGCATCAGGACACACATGTTTGGTTTTTTACGCAGCTATTTTTCGAATGACCTGGCGATCGACCTGGGCACGGCGAATACCCTGATTTACGTCCGCGGCCTGGGCATCGTGCTCGACGAGCCCTCGGTGGTGGCGATCCGCCAGGAAGGCGGCCCGAACGGCAAGAAGACGATCCAGGCGGTCGGCAAGGAAGCCAAGCAGATGCTGGGCAAAGTCCCCGGCAATATCGAGGCGATCCGCCCGATGAAAGACGGCGTGATCGCCGACTTCACGGTCACCGAGCAGATGCTCAAGCAGTTCATCCGCATGGTGCACGACTCCAAATTCTTCCGGCCTTCGCCGCGCATCATCATCTGCGTGCCTTGCGGTTCGACCCAGGTCGAGCGCCGCGCGATCCGCGAATCGGCGCTCGGCGCCGGCGCCTCCCAGGTCTACCTGATCGAAGAGCCGATGGCGGCCGCGATCGGCGCCGGCCTGCCGGTGTCGGACGCCACCGGCTCGATGGTGGTCGACATCGGCGGCGGCACCACCGAAGTGGGCATCATCTCGCTCGGCGGCATGGTCTACAAAGGCTCGGTGCGCGTGGGCGGCGACAAATTCGACGAGGCGATCGTCAACTACATCCGCCGCAACTACGGCATGCTGATCGGCGAGCAGACCGCCGAGGCGATCAAGAAGGCCATCGGCTCGGCCTTCCCGGGGTCCGAAGTCAAGGAGATGGAAGTCAAGGGCCGCAACCTGTCCGAAGGCATCCCGCGCTCGTTCACCATCTCGTCCAACGAGATCCTCGAAGCGCTGACCGACCCGCTCAACAACATCGTCTCGGCCGTCAAGAACGCGCTCGAGCAAACCCCGCCGGAACTGGGCGCCGACATCGCCGAAAAAGGCATGATGCTGACCGGCGGCGGCGCGCTGCTGCGCGACCTCGATCGTTTGCTGATGGAAGAAACCGGCCTGCCGGTGCTGGTCGCCGAAGACCCGCTGACCTGCGTGGTGCGCGGCTCCGGCATGGCGCTCGAACGTATGGACAAGCTGGGATCGATCTTCTCGTACGAGTAAAGCAGCACGCGCGGCCGGCGCAGGCCGGGCGCGCGCGGTGACGTTGGCGCGGTGCGCCGTCATTATTGGAAGTCATGGAATACAGTCCACCGCCACTTTTCAAACAAGGCGCCCCAGCACGGGTCAAGGTGACGGTTTTCGCATGCATTTCGATCGCTCTGCTGATGATCGATTCGCGCCTGCACTCGCTGGCGACGGTGCGTCAGGTGGCGGGCACCGTGCTGTATCCGTTCCAGATGGTGGCCCTGGTGCCGCGCGACGCGGTGGCCAGCATGGGCAGCTATTTTTCCTCCCTCGGCGCGCTGCAAAAAGAAGTGCGCGACCTCAAGAGCCAGCAGGTCGCGTCGGCCCAGACCATGCAGCAAGCCCAACTCCAGATGGCCGAGAACGCCCAGTTGCGCAAGCTGATGGGCGCGCGCGAGCATGTGCCGGTCAAGTCGATGCTGAGCGAAATCCTGTACGACGCGCGCGATCCCTCGACCCGCAAGGTGGTGCTGGACCGCGGCCTGCGCGAAGGCGTGGCGCTCGGCCTGCCGGTGATCGACAATGCCGGCGTGGTCGGCCAGGTCACGCGCGTATTCCCGTTCACTTCCGAAGTCACGCTGCTGACCGATAAGGACCAGGCGATCCCGGTGCAGGTGCTGCGCAACGGCTTGCGCAGCGTGGCGTACGGACGCGGCCAGTCGGGCCAGCTCGACCTGCGCTTCATGGCGCCGAATGCCGACGTGGTGGTCGGCGACGTCCTGATCACCTCCGGCATGGACGGCGTCTATCCGGCCGGGCTGGCGGTGGCCAAGGTGGTGCAGGTCGAGAGCAGCGCGGCCGGCGCCTTCGGGCGCGTGGTGTGCCAGCCGCTGGCCGGCATCGACCGCCACCGCCAGCTGTTGATCCTGATGTCGGCGCCGGCGCTGCCGCCGCGGCCGGCCGATGAACCGCTGCGGGTGGCCGGCAAGAAGCAGGCCTTGCCGAAGATGGCGCCGATCGCCGCGCCGCCGCGCGAGGCCGCACCGGCCGCGCCGACCGCACCCGTCACCCCCGCCGCAGCTGCCGCGCCGCCCGCGGCTGCCGCTGTCAAGCCGAAGGAGGGCGCGCAATGAACCGTCCGCATTACATCCTGCTGCCGGTTAGCCCGCTGTTCATCGCGATCAGCCTGGCCGGCGCGTTCATGCTCAACCTGCTGCCCTGGGGCCGCTGGATCGGGGTGCCCGATTTCGTCGCGCTGGTGCTGGTGTTCTGGGGTATTCACCAGCCGCGCAAGGTCGGCATCGGCCTGGCGTTTTGCATGGGCCTGCTGATGGACGTGCACGACGCCACCCTGCTCGGCGAGAACGCGCTGGCCTACACCCTGCTGTCCTACCTCGCGATCATGATGCACCGCCGCGTGCTGTGGTTCCCGGTCATGACCCAGGCCCTGCACGTGTTCCCGCTGCTGCTGCTGACGCAGGCGATCGAGGTCACGGTGCGCTTCATCGTGTCCGGCAAATTCCCCGGCTGGCTGCTGTTCGTCGAAAGCGCGGTGTCGATCGCGCTGTGGCCGGTGATTACCTGGCTGCTGCTGGCGCCACAACGGCGCGCGGTCGACCGCGACCACACGCGTCCGATCTGACCGATATCCGCAATGACCGAAATTAAAGACAACGACCGGGAAATCCATCTTTTCCGCATGCGCCTGACGGCGGTCGTGCTGTTTGTGTTCATCTGCTTCGGCGCGCTGGTGGCGCGCTTCGTTTGGTTGCAGGTGGTCAAGCACAACCAGTACATGGCGCAGGCCGAGGACAACCGCATCGCGATCGTGCCGATCGTGCCGAACCGCGGCCTGATCGTCGACCGCAACGGCGTGGTCCTGGCCCGCAACTACTCGGCCTACACGCTCGAGATCACGACCACCAAGCTGGAGGCCAGCCTCGACTCGGTGATCGACGAACTGGCCAAGCTGGTCGAAATCGAGCCGAAGGACCGCAAGCGCTTCAAGCGCCTGATGGAAGAGTCGAAGAATTTTTCGAGTGTGCCGATCCGCAGCCGCCTGTCGGACGACGAGGTGGCGCGCTTCACCGCCCAGCGCTTCCGCTTTCCGGGCGTGGAGGTGCAGGCGCGCCTGTTCCGCCAGTATCCGCTGGGCGAGATCGCCTCGCACGTGATCGGCTACATCGGCCGCATCAACACCGCCGAGGCCAAGGCCTTCGAGGGCACCGACGACGCGGCCAACTACAACGGCACCGACCATATCGGCAAGGAAGGGCTGGAAAAGAGCTACGAGCGCCAGCTGCACGGCCATACCGGCTACGAGGAAGTGGAGCGCTCGGCCGGCGGGCGCGCGATCCGCACCCTGTCGCGTACCCCCGCCACGCCCGGCGATAACCTGGTCCTGTCGATCGACATCGAGCTGCAGAAGGTGATCGAGGAAGCGTTCGGCGAATGGCGCGGCGCGCTGGTGGCGATCGAGCCCGAGACCGGCGACGTGCTGGCCTATGTCTCGCGCCCCGGCTACGACCCCAACCTGTTCGTCGACGGCATCGACAGCCAGAGCTGGAACGAGCTCAATACCTCGCTCGACCGGCCGATGGTCAACCGCCCGCTGTCGGGCACCTATCCGCCCGGCTCGACCTTCAAGCCCTACATGGCGCTGGCCGCGCTGGAGCTGGGCAAGCGCACGCCGCAGCAGGGCTTCCAGGATCCCGGCTTCTTCATGCTGGGCGGGCATAAGTTCAACGATGACAAAGTGGGAGGCCACGGCTACGTCGACATGCACACTTCGATCGTCGCCTCCTGCGACACCTACTACTACCAGCTCGGCAATGAGATGGGCATTGACGCGATCTCCGGTTTCATGAAACCGTTCGGCTTTGGGCAGCCTACCGGCATCGACCTCGAACACGAGAAGACCGGCGTGCTGCCATCGCAGGAATGGAAGCGCGAGCGCTTCAAGAAGAACAAGGCGGCGCAGAAGTGGGTGGGCGGTGACACGGTCTCGGTCAGCATCGGCCAGGGCTTCAACAACTACACCATCCTGCAGATGGCGCACGCGATCGCCACGCTGGCCAATAACGGCGTGGTGATGAAGCCGCACCTGGTCAAGATCATGGAAGATGGCGGCACCCGCGCGCGCGCGCTGACGGTGGCCAAGGAGAGCGCGCGCATTCCGCTCAAGCAGGAGAACATCGACTTCATCAAGCGTGCGATGGTGGGTGTGACCACCGAGCAGGCCGGTACAGGTTACCGCGCCTTCCTGAACGCGGGCTACGTCGCGGCCGGCAAGACCGGCACCGCGCAGGTGATCGGCATCAAGAAGGGGGAGAAGTACAACGCCAATTCGATCGCCGCGAACTTGCGCGACAATGCGCTGTTCATCGCCTTCGCGCCGGCCGACAAACCGCGCATCGCGATTGCCGTCGTGGTGGAAAACGCTGGCATGGGCTCGGGCACGGCGGCACCTATCGTGCGCAAGGCGCTCGACTACTACCTGCTGGGCAAGCGTCCCGGCCAGAAGGAGCAGACCAAGGTGCCGAAGGAAGACTCCGAGCTGCGTCCGCTGGAAGAGACCAAGGCCGACGAGGGCATGGTCAACGAACACAAGCCGGGCGCCGAATCCCCGGGCAACAAGGAATAAGGCCATGCGCATCAACGAAAGACGCTCGCTGTGGCGCCGCATGCGGCCTTACTTCACCGTGTTCGACGGCCCGCTGGCGATGATCCTGTTCCTGCTGCTGGCGACCGGGCTGGTGACGCTGTACTCGGCCGGCATCGACTTTCCGGGCCGGGTCGAGAGCCAGGTCCGCAACATCATCGTGGCCTTCGTGATCATGTGGATCGCGGCCAACGTGCCGCCCCAGACCCTGCTGCGGCTGGCGGTGCCGCTCTACACGGTCGGCATTGCGCTGCTGGTGGCGGTGTTCCTGTTCGGGACCATCAAGAAGGGCGCGCGGCGCTGGCTGCACGTGGGGATCGACATCCAGCCGTCCGAGATCATGAAGATCGGCCTCGTGCTGGCGCTGGCGCGGTTTTACCACGGCCTGTCCGGCAAGAGCGCACAGCTCTCCTGGTGGCTGCTAGTCCCGGCGCTGTTGATCCTCGCGCCCGTGGCCCTGGTGGCCAAAGA
>DASRXO010000090.1:0-2414 GCA_035654095.1 Telluria sp. | reverse complement strand
CCTCGGCCAGCCCCGCCGTTTTCCTACGTTCCGTCGTGTGCGCGCCCGCGCCTGCCTGGCCATGCGCCCGCGGGTGCCCTTGCGCTCATCGTCTTCAATTCGATTCGCCATCAAGGGTAGAAAATGAACATCAAGAATCTCAATATCGGCATCCGTCTCGGACTGGCGTTCGGCGTGCTGCTGCTGCTGATTGCGGTGGTGGCCTACACCGGCTGGCATGCGCTGACCACGACCAAGGCCCACATCGACATCACCAACCAAAAGGACGCGAAGATCAAGGCCGCCAACGAGATGCAGGGCGCGGTCAACGAGTTCGCGCGATCGGTGCGCAATGCCCTGATCTACAGCGACCGCGACTACCTGCGGCAAGAGGGCCAGCGGGTCGCGGACGCGCGCACCAAGGCCGACGCCGCGATCGAGCGCATGGCCCTCTTGGTCGGCACCGGCAAGGCCAAAGCGCTGCTCGACGAGGTCCGCGTGCGGCGCGCCGCATCGTACGCCGGCGCGGACCAGGTGCTGGCCCTGGTCGACCAGGGCAAGCCGGAGGAGGCCAAGACCGTCCTCCGGACCGTGCTGCAGCTGTCCCAGGACAAATGGTTTGCGGTGCTGAACCAGATGATCGCGCTGGAGGAAGAGCGGAGCCAGGCCGAGGACGCGAAAATGGACCACGACTACCAGATCTCGGTGCGCGTCATCGGCGGTGTGCTGGCGGCCGCCTTGCTGAGCGGCCTGGGCCTGGCGTCCTACATCGCACGCTCGATTGTCGGCCCCTTGCTGCGGGCGGTGACCGTGGCGCAGGCGGTCGCGGCGGGCGACCTGACCACCCGTATCGAGGCCGATGCGAACGATGAAACCGGCCTGCTGACGCAGGCCTTGGCCGAGATGAACGCGGCGCTGCAGCGCATCGTCGGCCAGATCCGCAGCGACACCGAGGCGATGGCCAGCGCCTCCAGCCAGATCGCCAGCGGCAACCTCGACCTGTCGGCGCGCACCGAACAGCAGGCCGGCGCGCTCGAGGAGACCGCCTCGTCGATGGAACAGATGACCGCGACGGTCAGGCAAAATGCCGACAATGCGCGCCAGGCCAACCAGCTGGCCGCCTCGGCCTCGGAAGTCGCGCGCAAGGGCGGCGGCGTGGTGGCCCGGGTGGTCGCGACCATGGACGAAATCAATGACGCGTCACGCAAGATCGTCGACATCATCGCGGTGATCGACGGCATCGCGTTCCAGACCAATATCCTGGCGCTGAACGCCGCGGTCGAGGCGGCGCGCGCCGGCGAGCAGGGCCGCGGGTTTGCGGTGGTCGCCAGCGAAGTGCGCAACCTGGCCCAGCGCGCCGGCGCCGCCGCGCGCGAAATCAAGGTCCTGATCGGCCAGTCGGTCGACAAGGTCGCACACGGTGCGCAACTGGTCGGCGAGGCCGGCAGCACCATGGACGAGATCGTCTTCAGCGTCCAGCGCGTGACCGACATCATGCGCGAGATCAGCGCCGCCAGCGTCGAGCAGGAAGCGGGCATCGAGCAGATCAACCAGGCGGTCGGCGAGATGGACACGGTCACCCAGCAGAACGCCGCGCTGGTCGAAGAGGCGGCGCTCACCGCAGCGGCACTGCAAGAGCAGGCGAGCGGCCTGGCGCAGCTGGTCAGCGTATTCAAGCTCGGCGTCGCCGACCAGCGTGCCCTTGCGCCCAAGGCCGAGCTGGTCCGTCTCGAACCCAAGACCGTGCCGGCCGTGGCGAGCGAGGTGGTGCTCAAGCGCATCGCCAACGGCGCCCGCAAAAGCGAGCAGTGGCGCCAGTACTGACGCGGGTTCCCAGCGGCATGTAAAATGAGGCTCTTTCACCGCGCGAGTGTGGCCCATGAATCTTGCCTTTGCATTAGCGGCGCCCGGAGCGGGGCGCTGATGGACTGGGAACTGATTCTCATCCTGCTCGCGATGGGCGTGTTCGGCGGCTTCTCGGCCGGCTTGCTGGGCATCGGCGGCGGCATGGTGCTGGTGCCGTTCGTCACGATGATTTTCACGGCCAAGCAGTTCGCGCCGCATCTGGTGGTGCATATGGCGATCGCCACCGCGCTGGCCACCATCCTGTTCACCTCGGTGTCCTCGGTGCGCGCGCATCATCTGCACGGCGCGGTGGTGTGGCGCATGGTGCGCCTGCTCGCGCCCGGCCTGCTGATCGGTTCGACGATCGGGCCGTGGATCGGCAAGCAGATGAATACCGCGGCGCTGGCGCTGTTCTTCGGCCTGTTCGTCGCCTTCATGGCGACCCAGATGCTGCGCGACACCAAGCCGCCCGAAGGCCATGCGGCGCCCGGCACGGCCGGCATGTTCGCGGCCGGCGGCGCGATCGGCGTGCTGGCCGGACTGGTGGGCGCGGGCGGCGCCTTCATGACGGTCCCGTTCATGAGCCGTTG
>DASRXO010000089.1:0-3742 GCA_035654095.1 Telluria sp. | reverse complement strand
CACTGTTCCTGTTCGCCCACCAGGACGACGAATACGGCGTGTTCGAGCGCATCGCGCGCTGCCGTGCGCGCGGGCTGCGGGTGGCCTGCGCCTACCTGACCGACGGCGCCAGCGCCAAGGTCGCGGCGGCGACCCGCAACGCCGAGTCGCTCGACGTGCTGGGCCGCCTCGGCGTGCGGCCGGAGGACGTGACGTTCGCCGGCGGCCTGCTGGCGATCCCGGACGCCGGCCTGCCCGAACGCCTGGCGCCGGCCGCCGCGTGGATTGGCCGCTGGTTCGCCTCGTTCGGCGCGGTCGACTCGCTGCATGTGCCGGCATGGGAAGGCGGCCACCACGACCACGACGCGCTGCATGCGGTTGCGGTCCAGCTTGCGCACGAGTTGCAGTGGCTGCCGCGGGTGCGCCAGTTTCCGCTCTACCACGGCTACGGCTGCATCCATCCCTTCTTCAAGACACTGGCGCCGCTGGCCGCCAACGGCGCGCCCGAGACCGTGCGGCTCGGCTGGACCGAGCGCCTGCGTTACCTGCGCCACTGTCTGCGCTATCCCTCGCAGCGCTCGACCTGGATCGGCCTGTTCCCCTTCACGCTGCTGCATTACCTGCTGCGCGGCGTGCAGCAGCTGCAGCCGGTGTCGCTCGCGCGGCTCGAGGAAGCGCCCCATCCCGGCAGCCTGTATTACGAGCGCCGCCATTTCTACACCTGGGACCGGATGCGCGAACGGCTAAGCAGCTGGCGCACCGACCGCTCGACTGGAAGTCCCGCATGAACCGTTTGAAACCCGCCTCGCGCCTGCCGCTGGTCATCGACCTCGACGGCACGCTGATCTATTCCGACATGCTGTGGGAAGGCATCCTGCTGTTCCTCAAGCAGCGCTTTTTCGAAGCCTGGCGTTTGCCGCTGTGGCTGTTGCGCGGCAAGGCCGGCTTCAAGCAGCGGCTGGCCGCCGCGGTACATTTCGATCCCGCCTCCCTGCCCTACGACCAGCACCTGCTGGCGATGATCGCCGACCAGCGCGCGCTGGGCCGCGAGACGGTACTGGCCACCGGCTCCGAGCGCCGCTTCGCCGAGCGCGTGGCCGAACACCTGCAATTGTTCGACCGCGTGTTCGCCACCGAGGGCGGGCTCAACCTGACCTCGTCGAACAAGGCCGGCGCGCTGGTCGAGGCCTACGGCGAACAGGGCTTCGACTACGTGGGCAATGCGCCGGCCGACATCCCGGTGTGGAAGCGCAGCAGCACCGCGTATTCGGTCACGCGCCGGCCATTCCAGCTGGGCGACGGCCGCGTCACCGAAAGCGCCGGCAGCCGGCGCGCGGGTTGGGCCTGGCCGCTGCTGAAGGCGATGCGCCCGCGTCAGTGGCTGAAGAACCTGCTGGTGTTCGTGCCGATGCTGGCCGGCCATGCGCTGAACCTGCCCAGCCTGGTGCAGTCGCTGCTGGCGTTCGCCGCGTTCTCGCTGTGCGCCTCCAGCGCCTACCTGCTGAACGACGCGCTCGACGCGCCGGACGACCGCGTGCATCCGACCAAGCACCAGCGCCCGATCGCGGCCGGCAGCCTGCCCTTGCCGGCCGCGATCGTCGCCAGCGTGCTGCTGGCGCTCGGCGGCTTGCTGCTGAGCGCGTGGTTCGACCCGCTGCTGCTGCTGGCCGTGGGCAGCTATTTCGTGGCGACGCTGGCCTATTCGCTGCACCTGAAGCGCATGCTGATGGTCGACATCGTGGCGCTGGCGATCCTGTACAGCATGCGTATCCTCGGCGGCGCCGCCGCCACCCATATCGTGCCCTCGTTCTGGCTGCTGGCGTTTTCCTTCTTCGTGTTCCTGAGCCTGGCGCTGCTCAAGCGCTACAGCGAGCTGTTCAACCTGCACCGACAAGGGCGGGACAAGACCCGCGGCCGCAGCTACACGATTGCCGACCGCAGCCCGGTCGGCATCATGGGCATCAACAGCGCCTTCATCTCGGTGCTGATCTTCATGCTCTACTTCAATTCGCAAAACGTGCTGGCGCTGTATCCGCATCCGGCCTGGCTGATCGGCATCGTGCCGCTGCTGGTGTTCTGGCTTGGGCGGCTGTGGGCGCTGGCGTTTCGCGGCCTGGTCAACGAAGACCCGGTGCTGTACGTCAGCAAAGACCCCGTCAGCCTGGTCGTGGTGGCCTTGTGCGCCGGGCTCGCGGTCGCCGCCGCCCTGTGAGGACGACGATGTTCGACACCCATCCCGCCCTGCCCCTGCTGCTGCGCCGCTGGCCCGAGGCGCTGCGCTTCAAGCTCGCGCTGGCGCTGCTGCTGGCGATCCTGTTCGCCAGCTTCCGCGTGGCGCCGCAGGGCGACGTGGCCGAGTATTCGCTCGCCACCGTCGCGGTCGCCTCGCACGGCACGCCCGACATCCGGCTCGAGGATATTGCGCGCGCCAAGCAGCTGTTCCCTGAGATCGGCGGCACCTACGACCTGCTCGACGCCGATATGCGCGCCGGTGTCCCGCGGGTATATCCGGCTTTCCTGCGCGGGCGCGGCGGCGAGGTCTACACGCTCCATTTCTGGGGCTATTCGGCGCTGGCCGCCGTCCCCTACAAGCTGTTTGAGCTGGCCGGCCTGCCGCCGATGAAATGCTACCAGGCGCTCAACCTGGCGCTGGTGTACATCCTCGGCCTGAGCCTGTACCGCCTGTTCGGCTCGGCGCCTAAAGCCCTGCTCGGCGTCGGCCTGTTCATGCTGTGCGGCGGCGCCCTGTACTGGACATGGAGCAGCCCGGAATGCGTGGACGCCGCCGCGCTGCTGGCCGGGATGGTGTTCTTCAGCACGGGCGCGCCGCTCGCGGGCGGGCTGCTGGCCGGCATGGCGGGGCAACAGAATCCGACCATCCTGTTCTTTTTCGGATTCGCGCCCCTGGTCCTGGTCTGCCTGCGGCACCGGCCGGGCGCCGACTTGCGCCAGGTGGTAGGCGCCGGCATGCAGCGGCGCTACCTGGCCGGCATCGCGGCCGGCCTGGCGCTGTTCGCGATCCCGCCCCTGTTCAGCCTGTGGCAATTCGGCCTGCCCAATGTGATCGCGCAACGGTATTCGAATCCGGCGCTGATCGGCGCAGCCCGGCTGGTGTCGTTCTACTTCGACCTGAACCAGGGCATGATCGTCGGCATTCCCGGCGTGCTGGGCGCGCTCGTGCTGTGGGGCTGGCCGCCGCGCGGGGCCGGGCTGCGGCGCCAAGCCGCGGTGCTCGCGGCCTGCGCCGGGTTCACGCTGGCGTTGGCGCTGCCGGCGCTCGCGGTGCTGAACTGGAACTCGGGCGCGGCCGGCGTGATGCGTTACGCGTTCTGGGCCTCGATGCCGCTGCTGTTCGCGCTGCTGCTGCGGCTGCAGGCCAGCCCGCGCTGGCCGCCGGCGCTGCTGCTGGCGCTCGGTCTGGTGCAGGGCGCCGCGATGCTCAGTGCGGCGAGCTATGGCTATGTCGAGTTCAGCCCGCTGGCGCGCATGATGTTGCGGTTCGCGCCGTCGCTCTACCATCCCGAGCCGGAAATTTTTGCCGAACGCCTGAACCACAACGACGATTACATCCAGCCGCAGCAGGTGTTCGTGCACCGGGTCGGCGCGCGCGCGGTCACCACGCTGTACAACGGCACCGTGCCGTTCGGCGAACGGCAGTTGTGCGGCGAAGGCGCCAGGCTGGCGCCCGATAACCGCTACACCGACAGCGCCTACGGCTGGCGCTACATCGACGGGCCGGTGCGCTGCATGGCCGGCGGCATGC
>DASRXO010000088.1:0-7722 GCA_035654095.1 Telluria sp. | reverse complement strand
GAGATGAAGACCGGGTCGGGCCACCTGTTCGCCGAGCTGCGCGACCAGACCATCCGGCCTTACACCGACTTGCTGCTGCACGAGATGGGCACCGGCCTTGCCGACAACTTGGTCGAGGGCCAGGCCAAGGGCAGCATGTGGCGTACCTCGCCGTTGTGGGGCATCGGCTACACCGACAAGGTCATGGGCAACAGCGCCAAGGTCGGCTACCTGCACGATGGCCGCGCGCGTAACCTCACCGAGGCCATCCTCTGGCACGGCGGCGAGGCCGATCCCGCACGCCAGCGCTTCCAAACCCTGTCCAAGGCGGACCGCGACGCCCTGCTGGCGTTCCTGAAGTCGCTGTAGTCCAAAGAACCATCTCCGGCCGCCGGGCAGCTAGCCTGCCTGGCGGCCGGTTGCATGGCTCTTGGCAAGCGTGAGGCACTGGCTCTCTTATTTCACGATAGGAGGCGCCTCATGATCACTCGCCGCACATTGCTCGCCGCCCGGCAAGCCAGTCGATCACTGCCAGCGCGACCAGCTCGGACATGTCCGCCCGTGTGCGCGTCTGCTGCATGTAATCGGTCAAGTCAAAAAATACTTGCGTCGGCAGGCCGATGTGCCCGGTGGTGTTCCTTATTGTCGATCCCTCGCCTATTTCGGTCTATTCTGCTCGATTTCGCCCTAATTTCCACGGCTTCCGCACTAATTAGCGCTAATCGTTAGACCACTGATGAAAAATAGATTCAATTAGCGCAAAAGCCCCCAAAAAAAGAGTGCGAATTAGACAAGATTAGATCAAAATAGACCGCTTCTTCGTGACGAACTGGCAGACAGGTGAGCTCATTGACGAGGGATGCGCAACCATTGGCTGCAACAGCCATTCTTGGAGAAAAGTTAATGAAGCAGGGAATGGATGAACTGGTGACGCGCGTGGCGGCATGCGAGCAAGAAAATCACCGGCTGCGCAAGGTACTTAGACGCCAAAACTTCGCGTGGATTGCGGCGCTGCTGGTGACGGCGATCGGCACCGCCACGGCCAGCATCGCTGTCAAGAACGAGGTCGTTGGATCGATCCAGGCCAAAGACATTACGATCGTGGACCAGAACGGCGTTGTCCGCGCGCGCATGAGTGGCGACATGCCGGATGCGACGGTGTTTGGCGGCCGCGTCGCCAAGCGCGGCGCGCAGGCAGCCGGTTTTATGATTTACGATAAGGATGGCATCGAACGCGGAGGCTATGTGACCTTCGACCATGACAACGCCATGTTGTCGCTCGACTCGAAATATCACATGGTTGCCAGCTTAATTGCAGGGCCGAGCGAAAGCGGCACTGGGGTGCTGAATCTGCAGTCCAGGCAGAACGCGATGGAACTACGGTCAGATGAGGACGGCGCCCGTTTGAGCGTCAATAAGGGGCGTGTGGTGCAACAACAGATACCGGCCATTGACGTACTGTCCAAAGAGACCTGCAGCGACTGGCGGGAAATCGAAAAGAAGCATCCAAACGAGAACCTTTGCCGCAGCCGCTACACCGAGACAGCTTGCAAGCGCTGCCTGAGCGAGGAATAGTCCGGTAACGGCTGCGGACGATCGCGCAGGTGCACGATCCTAAGGAACGCCAACGGCCCAAGAAATCGGGCATTCTTCATGACTTAAGCTAGGTATTTGTCATCCATGGGAGAACTAAAATGGTCAGCAAGAACACGCTTTGTCTTTGGTTCAATGGCACCGCGGTAGAAGCCGCGCAGTTCTACGCCGAGACGTTTCCGAACAGCGCGGTGGGAACGATCCATCGCGCACCCGGCGACTATCCCGCCGGCAAGGAGGGCGAGGTCTTGACGGTCGAGTTCACCGTGATTGGCATCCCTTGTATCGGCCTCAACGGTGGCCCGGCGTTCAAGCACAACGAGGCGTTCTCCTTCCAGGTCGCGACCGACGACCAGGCCGAAACCGACCGCTTGTGGAATGCGATCGTCGGGAATGGCGGCCAGGAAAGCGCATGCGGCTGGTGCAAGGATAAGTGGGGCCTGTCGTGGCAGATCACGCCACGCGTTCTCATTGCAGCGGTCACCGATCCAGATCGGGCGGCGGCCAAGCGCGCTTTCGAGGCGATGATGCAGATGCGAAAGATCGACATCGCTGCGATCGAAGCGGCCCGACGCGGTTGACGCCCATCGAGCGTCCTTTTCTAGGATGCGCAAGCGACGCGGGCGCTCACAGCGCCGGCAAATGCCTCTACGTATATCGCCGACCTACCTCCTGCTACACTAGCTTTCTTTTTTCATAATAATAGGAAACGCCTCATGATCACTCGCCGCGCACTGCTCGCCGCCCTGTTCACGCTGGCCGGCATGGCCCTCGCTCCCGCCGCCGCATTCGCCGACAATTTCAAGTCCGACCGCATCACGGTCAGGTCGGTCGGCAGCGGCAGCGACGTGGTCCTGATCCCCGGCATGGGCTCCTCGCCGCGGGTCTGGACCGAGATGATCAAGGCGATTCCCAACCACCGCTACCACGTGATCCAGGTTTCCGGCTTTGCGGGTCAAGCGACAGGCGGCAATGCCGGCGGCCTGGTGTCGGCGCCGGTCGCGGAAGAAATCGCGCGCTACATCGCGCAGGAAGGACTCAAGAAGCCCGCCGTCATCGGCCACTCGATGGGCGGGACCATCGGCATCATGCTCGCCGCGCGCCATCCGCAGGCGGTCTCGAAGCTGATGGTGGTCGATATGCTGCCCTTCCTCGGCGCGATGTTCGGCCCGCCGGGCACGACTGCGCAGAGCATCACGCCGACCGCCGATGCCCTCCTCGCCAGGCTGCGCAGCGCCGACCCCGCGGCCCGCCAGCAAAGGACCGAGACCACGATTAACGGCATGATCAACACGGTCGCGATGCGCCCGGCCGGCATCGAAGACTCCCTCAACAGCGATATCGATGTCGTGGCCCGCGCCTACCACGAGCTGGTCGTGACCGACCTGACGCCGGAGCTGCCGAAGATCGCGGTGCCGGCCACCGTGCTGTATGTGCTGCCGAATGGCTCGCCGATCGGCGAAGCGCAGATCGACGGCTTCTACCAGGCGGCCTACGCCCCGCTGAAAGGCGCGACGCTGAAGCGCATCCCGAACAGCGCCCACTTCATCATGTGGGACCAGCCCGCGCGCTTCCAGAGCGAGGTGAAGGCCTTCCTCGACTAAGCCGGCGTTCGCGCGGCGCGGCTCACTTGATCACGGTGAGCCGCTCGCGTTTGCCGCCGCGGAAGGTGTAAATCGTGAGCATGCCGTCCTTGACGTCGCCGTGCGCATCGAAGGCCACCACGCCGGTCACGCCCTTGTGGCGGATCTTCGCCAGCACCGGCAGGTACACCGCGGGATCGGGTGAACCGGCCTGCTGCATCGCGTCGACCATGGTGAGCAGCGCGTCATACGCGTACGGCGCGTAGGTCTGCACATCGATGCCGAATTTGCGCCGGTACGCAATCTTGAAATCGTCCATCGCCTTCTGCTGCTGCGGTTCGACGCCGCCGGCCTCGGCGCAGATGACCTGGCCGTCGGCCATGCCATCGCCGGCCAGCCTGGGCACGGAGTCGGAGCACATGCCGTCGCCGCCCATGAAATTGGCCTTGATCCCCAGCTGCTTCATCTGGTGCAGCATCGGTCCGGCCACGGCGTCCATGCCGCCGAAGAAAATCAGGTCGGGCTTGGCGGCCTTGATGGCAGTGAGGATCGCGCCGAAATCGCTGGCCTTGTCATTGGTGTATTGCTGCGCCACGATGCGGGCTCCGTTGCCGGTGCTCTTCACGTTCTTGATGAATTCATCGGTGAGCCCTTTGCCGTAGGCGGTGCGGTCGTCGATCACCGCGATCTGCTTCGCCTTCCCGACCTGGACCGCGTACCGCGCGAGCGCCGCGCCGAGTTGTTCGTCGTTGGCGATATTGCGGAAGGCCGTGTTATAGCCTTGGTGCGTATATTTCGGGTTGCTGGCCGAAGGCGAAATCTGCGGAATGCCGGCATCGAAATAGATGCGCGAGGCGGGGATCGTGGTGCCCGACGTTTCGTGGCCGATGACGCCCTTGACCTTGGCGTCGACCAGCTTCTGCGCGACCGTCGCGCCCTGCTTTGGGTCGCCGGCATCGTCTTCCGGCTGCAATACCAGCCGGTAGCGCTTGCCGCCGATGAGCAATCCCTTGGCGTTCACTTCATCGACCGCCATGCGCGCGCCGTTTTCATTGTCCTTGCCCAGATGCGCGATGGCGCCGGAGGTGGCTGCCACGTGGCCGATCTTGATCACGTCTTGCGCGTGTGCGGCGCCAGCTGAAAAGCATGCCAATAACGCTGCGTGGCAAACCAGCCTTACGTTGAACTGCATATGGTCCTTTTTATATCGACGAGGGAATGGCGGGCAGCATATCATGCAGACATGACATGGGGGGAACGCATGCGTTCCCCCCTGCGCGGGGACGACGTTAGCTGGTGGCCCAGGCCTTGGAGCGGTCCACCGCCTGCGCCCAGCGCGCCATCAGCTCCTGCCGCGCAGCTTCGGGCAGCGTCGGCTCGAAGCTGCGCTCGGCCTGCCATTGCGCGGCGATTTCTTCCTGCGAGTCCCAGAAGCCGACCGCCAGTCCGGCCAGGTAGGCCGCGCCGAGTGCCGTGGTCTCGGTCACCTTCGGCCGCACCACCGGCACGCCCAGCAGGTCGGCCTGGAACTGCATCAGCAGGTCGTTGCGCGCGGCGCCGCCGTCGGCCCGCACTTCGGCCACCGGACAGGCCGCGTCCTTCTGCATCGCCGCCAGCAGCTCGGCGCTCTGGTAGGCGATCGCCTCCACCGCGGCGCGCGCGATGTGCCCGCGGTTGGTCCCACGCGTCATGCCGACCAGCGTGCCGCGCGCATACGGGTCCCAGTGCGGCGCGCCGAGGCCGACGAAGGCCGGCACCAGATACACGCCGCCGCTGTCCGGCACACTGAGCGCCAGCGCCTCGACGTCGCTCGACTTCTCGATGATGCCCAGACCGTCGCGCAGCCACTGCACCGTCGCGCCGCCCATGAACACGCTGCCTTCCAATAGATAGTCGGTGCGCCCATCGACCCGCCAGCCGACCGTGGACAGCAGCCGGTTGCGCGAATGCGGCGCGTGCTCGCCCGCGTGCATCAGCATGAAGCAGCCGGTGCCGTAGGTGTTCTTGACCATGCCCTTGCGATGGCAGGCCTGGCCGAAGGTCGCCGCCTGCTGGTCGCCCGCGATGCCGGCCACCGGAATCGGCAGCCCGAACCAGTGCGCGTTCGCGTGCCCGATCTCCTCCGAGCTGGAGACCACCTGCGGCAGCATCTCGACCGGAATGTCGAACAGGTCGAGCAGTTCCTGGTCCCAGCGCATCAGGTGAATATTGAACAGCATCGTGCGCGAGGCGTTGCTGACGTCGGTCACGTGCTTGCCGCATAATTTGTAGCCGAGCCAGCTGTCGACGGTGCCGAAGGCCAGCGCGCCACGCCGCGCCCGGTCGCGCGCGCCCGGCACGTGCTCGAGCAGCCAGGCCAGCTTGGTGGCCGAAAAATAGGCGTCCAGTTCGAGCCCGGTATTCGAGCGGATCAGCCCCGCCTTGCCGGCAGCGCGCAAACGGTCGCAGGCTTCGGCGGTGCGCCGGTCCTGCCACACGATGGCCGGCGCGATCGGTTCGCCGGTCTTGCGGTCCCAGACCACGCTGGTCTCGCGCTGGTTGGCGATGCCGATCGCGGCCACCTGCGCCGCGCCGACGCCGCTGGTGGCGAGCACCTCGCGCGCGCAGGCGAGCTGGCTGTTCCAGATGTCGAGCGCATCGTGCTCGACCCATCCGGGTTGCGGGAAATGCTGGGGGAATTCTTGCTGGGCGCTGGCGGCGATCTGGCCGTCGCGGTCGAACAGGATGGCGCGGGAACTGGTGGTGCCCTGGTCGAGGGCGAGGATGTATTGTTTCATCGGCAGGTCCCCAAGCCGGAATCAAAAAAGTGAAGCAGGCCGATAGGCCGGATTTTGTTACGGCGGATGCCCTTGCGAACATCCGCTATGACAGCCATTCCTCTAGGCGCCGAATTACTCCGGCGCTCAAGCTTCCTACCCGCACGCTCCGCGAGCCGCCTCAACGCGTGCCTATTTGGAATTGCTCCAGGTGGAGGTTACCGCGTTTCACCGTAACTTAATACGCTCGTCTCTGTGGCCCTATTCCTCGCCTTATACCCCCGGCTTGCGCCGGAAGGCTTTCAGCGGACGGCCGTTAACCGTCACCCTGCTCTATGGAGTCCGGACCTTCCTCCCGCCGACGCATTACACGCCAGCCAGCGGCTGCCTGGCCTGCTTCACCGTCCCATTGTAACCGATGCGCCGCCTCCGGCCCCGGCCGCGCCCGCGATTTTGAAATTTGGTGTCGCGATTTCAAAAGCCCGCGCCCGGCCGCTCGCATAGAATGGAGCAAACAACCCTGAAGGCAGACGACATGACGCACCCTTCCCGCAGCGGCGGCCAGATCCTGGTCGACGCGCTCAAGATCCACGGCGTGGACCTCGCCTTCGGGGTCCCCGGCGAGAGCTATCTCGACGTGCTCGACGCCCTGCACGAGTCGAGCATCCGCTTCATCGTCAACCGCCAGGAAGGCGGCGCGGCCTTCATGGCCGAGGCCTACGGCAAGATGACCGGGCGGCCCGGCATCTGCTTCGTCACGCGCGGGCCGGGCGCGACCAACGCCTCGATCGGCGTGCATACGGCGTTCCAGGACTCGACCCCGATGATCCTGTTCATCGGCCAGGTCGGCAACGACTTCGCCGACCGCGAGGCCTTCCAGGAGATCGACTACCGCCGCATGTACGGCCAGATGGCCAAGTGGGTGGCCCAGATCGACCGCGCCGACCGCGTCCCCGAATATCTCGCGCGCGCCTTCCAGGTCGCCACCAGCGGCCGGCCCGGCCCGGTGGTGCTGGCCCTGCCCGAAGACATGCTGAGCGCGCGCGCCGAAGTGGCCGACACCCGCCGCTACCAGCCGGTGCAGGCCTCGCCGTCCGCCGCGCAGGTCGCGGCGCTGCGCGCGATGCTGGCCGCGGCCAAGGCGCCGGTGGTGCTGCTGGGCGGCGGCACCTGGAACCCGCAAGCCTGCGCCGACCTGCGCACCTTCGTCGAAGCGAACGCGCTGCCGGCCGGCTGCACCTTCCGCTTCCAGGACCTGCTCGACAATGCCCACCCCAATTACATCGGCGACGTCGGCATCGGCATCAATCCCAAGCTGGCCGCACGCATCGCGCACGCCGACCTGGTGATCGCGATCGGCCCGCGCCTCGGCGAGATGACCACCGGCGGCTACGCGCTGCTCGCCGCGCCGGTGCCGAAGCAGAAGCTGGTGCACATCCACGCCAGCGCCGAGGAACTGGGCAGCGTCTACCAGGCCGACCTGATGATCGCCAGCGGCGCGCCGCAAGCGATGGCAATGCTGGCCGCGATGGCGCCGGTCGACGCCGGCGCCTGGCGCCACACGCCGGCCGACGCCAGGGCCGAACTGGCGGCCTGGCAGCTGGCGCCGCCGATCTTCAAGGACGGCAAGGCGCCGCTCGACCTGTGGCAAGTGGTGCAGCAGCTGCAGGCCGCGGTCCCGCAGGACACCATCGTCACCAACGGCGCCGGCAATTACGCCACCTGGGCGCACCGCTACTTCCGCTACGGCGGCATGCGCACCCAGCTCGCGCCGACCAGCGGGGCGATGGGCTACAGCGTGCCGTCGGGCG
>DASRXO010000087.1:0-3457 GCA_035654095.1 Telluria sp. | reverse complement strand
GCTCGAGGTACGTCGGAAAGAAGAGGAACTCGCGCGCCAGCGTGCCGAGCTCGCCGCACGCCAGCAAGCCGACGAATTGGCGCGCCGTCAAGCCGAGGAGCGCGCGCGTCAGCAAGCGGACGAGGCCGCGCGCCAACGTGCCGCGGAAGCTGCGCGCCAGCAAGCCGAACAGCTAGCAGCCCAGCAGCAGCGCGAACGCGCGGCCGCCGACGCCAGACTGGCCGGCAACGCCGCGCCGCCGGTGGCCGGCGCCAGTCCCGGTCCAAGCGCCGGCGCAGGCAGTGCCGGCGGCAACGCGACGATCCCGAAAGGTCTGTTCAATAGCGACCTCGCGAACCGTGCGCGTGAATTGACCAAGGGCCTCGACGTGCTGAGCGGCAGCCCGCCGCCGGCCCGCTCGCGCGAAGACGAGGAACGCGGTCGCCGCCGCGTCGTGGTCAGCAGCAGCACCGAGCCCGACATCCCGCTGCGCATGTACGCCGACAGCTTCCGCCAGAAGATCGAGCGTAACGGCGGCCTCAATTACTCGCAACTGTCGCACGAACGGGTGCGCGTCGACCCGCTGGTCAGCGTGGCGATCCGCAGCGACGGCACGGTGGAAGACGTGACCATCGTGCGCTCCAGCGGCCGCAGCGACACCGACGAAGCGGTGCGCCGCATCGTGCGCGTCAACGCCCGCTATTCGGCCTTTCCGCCGAACATTGCGGCGCGCTACGACGTGATTGAAATCCGCCGCATCTGGACCTTCGACGTCAGCCTCAAGCTGATCGAGGAACTGCGCTAGCGGCGATTTGATGTGCAGCAAGGCCGAGCCCGTCGCAGGCCTTACCCTGAACCTGACAGCCCTTGGCTGACACGCATTGTTCAGATGGGCAACGATCATGACCTCCACTTTCAAAACGGCTCTGCCAAGGTGCTGCGCGGCTGTCCTGGTGCTGGGCTTATCGGGCTGTGTCACCGGCCTGCACGGCAGTGCCGCCGGCCGCGCGGCCAGCGGTGCTGCCGGCGCGGCGCCGCCCACCCAGTTGATCACCGACCAGCTGATCGCCGACGAGCAGAAGCAGCGCGAACAGCGCAACCGGCAAGACATCGGCCATCTGGTGGTGCCCAATCCGCCGTCGTACACGATCGATGCCGGCGACATCCTGTCGATCGTGGTGTGGGACCATCCCGAACTGGCGGGCGCGCCGATGGCCGCGGCGCCGGCCACGGCCGACCCGGCGCAGGCCAACGTGGCGCCGTCCGGCTTCGTGGTCGACCATGACGGCAAGGTGCAATTTCCGTTTGCCGGCATGCTCAAGCTGGCCGGGCTGACCGAGGAGCAGGCGCGCAACCTGCTGGCCAACAAACTGGCGCGCTACATCGCCACCCCCAGCGTGACACTGCGGGTGCAGGCTTACCGCAGCAAGCGCATCTACATCGACGGCGAGGTCAAGTCGCCCGGCCTGCAGGCCATCAACGATATTCCGATGACGCTGCTGGAGGCGCTGAATCGGGCAGGCGGCATGCTGCCCAGCGCCGACCAGAGCCGCATCGTACTCGAGCGCGAACGCACGCTGTACAACATCGACTTGCGTGAACTGGTGCAGAAAGGCATCAGCCCCGGCACCGTGATGCTGGTCCATGGCGATGTGGTACGCGTGCATTCGCGCGACGAGAGCAAGGTCTTCGTCTCGGGCGAGGTGACCACGCCCAAGGCCCTGACCATGCACGACGGCCGCCTCACGCTCAACGAGGCGCTGGGCGAATCGGGCGGCATCAATCCGCTCAGCGGCGATTCGCGCCAGATCTATGTGGTGCGCAAGGCCGCCGACGGCACCCGCGTCTACCAGCTCGACGCGCGCCAGGCCGGCGCGCTGGCGATGGCCGAGGCCTTCGAATTGCAGCCGAAAGATGTGGTGTTCGTGGCCGCCTCGCCGCTGGCCAACTGGCACCGCAGCCTGAGCCTGCTGATCCCGGGCGCCCTGACATCCGCCGTGGGAGTGACCCGATGAACAGTCCAGACCAGACCTTGCCGCTGTCGCACGTCCAGCACAGCCCGCCGATGCTGAATATGCAGTGGGACCCGCGCGCGCCCGAGGCCGCGCCGGACGATCCCGCGCTCGACATCAAGGGTTACTTCAATACCCTGTTCGACAGCCGCTGGCTGATCGGCGGCATCACGGTGCTGATCACCGCGCTGGCCGTGGTCTACGCCCTGATCGCCAAGCCGGTGTACGAGGCCAACCTGATGATCCACGTGGAAGAGGAAAGCCCGAACGCCTCCAAGAACATCCTCAGCGAAGCGTCCTCGCTGTTCGAAACCAAGAAGGCGGCGATCGCCGAGATGGAGCTGCTGCGCTCGCGCATGGTGATTTCGCGCGCGGTCGACAACCTGCAGCTGTATATCGAAGTCGAGCCGAAATACTTTCCGGTGGCCGGCTTCTGGTTCGCCACCCAGAACAACGGCGCGCTGTCGCAGCCCGGCATCTTCGGCTATGGCGGCTATGTGTGGGGCGGCGAGAAGGCCGAGGTGTCGGTGTTCGACGTGCCCGAAACCTGGCAGAACCGCGAGTTCGCGATCACCGCGCAGGGCAACGACCGCTTCCGCTTCAGCGGCGGTGGCCAGCCGCTGGTGTTCGAGGGCACGGCCGGCAAGACCTACAAGGCCACCACCCGCGACGGCGAGGTCCAGCTCAAGGTGGACCGCCTGTACGCCAAGGCCGGCGCCCGGTTCCGGCTCAAGCGCATGTCGCGCCTGGGCACGATCCAGAACATCCAGACCGCGATGGTGATTACCGAGCAAGGCAAGCAGTCGGGCGTCATCGAGGTCAAGCTGCAGGGCGAGAGCGCCAAGCGCATCAACAACCTGCTGAGCGAAATCGGCCGCGAATACATGCGCCAGAACCTGGCGCGCAAGACCGAGGAGGCCGAGAAGTCGCTGGCCTTCCTGAACCAGCAGCTGCCCATCCTCAAGCGCCAGCTGGAACAGTCGGAAGACAAGTACAACCAGTTCCGCAACACGCACGGCACCATCGACCTGCAGGAAGAAGCGCGCATGAGCCTGCAACGCGAGGCGGCCGCCCGCACCCGCCGCATCGACCTGATGCAAAAGAAGACCGACCTGCTGTCGCGCTTCACCGAAGACCATCCGATCGTGAAGGGCCTGAACCGCCAGCGCCTGGAAGTCGACAAGGAGATCAGCGAGGTCGCGCGCCACATCCGCTCGTTGCCGGTGCTGGAGCAGGACGAGGCCAGGCTCACGCGCGAGATCAAGGTCAATACCGACCTGTACACGGCCCTGTCGAACACCGCCCAGCAGCTGCGTCTGATCTCGGTGGGCCGGGTCAGCAATGTACGCATGATCGACGCCCCGATGGCGCCCGAGAAGCCGCTCAAGCCGAACCGGCCGCTGATCGTGGCGCTGGCCGCGCTGACCGGGCTGTTCCTCGGCGTGCTGTTCGCGCTGACGCGCAAG
>DASRXO010000086.1:0-3200 GCA_035654095.1 Telluria sp. | reverse complement strand
AGTTCAGGCCGCCCATGGTGGTGGCGACGATGAACACCACCAGCGACACCAGCATCACCACGATGCCCCATTCCACGCCCGGCGTGCCGGGCAGGATGGCCTGCGGCGGATACAGGGTCCAGCCCGCGCCGGTCGGCCCGCCGGGCACGAAGAAGCTGGCGAGCAGGATCAGCACCGCCAGCAGATAGGTCCAGTAGCTGAGCATGTTCATATAGGGGAACACCATGTCGCGCGCGCCCAGCATCAGCGGGATCAGGTAGTTGCCGAATCCGCCCAGGAACAGGGCGGTCAGCAGGTAGATCACCATGATCATGCCGTGCATGGTGATGAACTGGTAGTAGCGCGCCGGATCGATGAACGCGAAGCGGCCCGGGAAGCCGAGCTGCAAGCGCATCAGGTCCGACAGCACCATGCCCAGCAGCCCGACCACGATGGCCGTGATCGTGTACTGGACCGCGATGACCTTATGGTCCTGGCTCCACACATATTTGGTCCACCAGCTTTGCGGTTCGTGCAGATGATCGGTGGCGTAAGCCATGTAGTCCTCCCTTTACTTGAGGGTCCGGATGTATTCGACCATGGCCGCCAGCTCCGCCTCGCTGAACGGCTGCTGCGGCATGATGGGCGCGAAGCCGCGCACCACCTTGGCCTTGGGGTCGGCGATCGATTCGCGCAGGTAGGCGTCATCGACCACCGCGCTGGCGCCGCCTTCCAGGGTTTCGGTCTTGCCGAACAAACCCTTCCAGCTGGGGCCGACGCCGGCGCTGCCGTCGATGCTGTGGCAGCCGGCGCAGCCGCGCGCCTGCGCCAGCAAACGGCCCTGGCGCCCCGGATCGATGTCGCGCACGGCGGCGGTGCCGGGCAGGCCGCTGTTGGTCAGCTTCGCGCCGAAGCTGACCTGGCGCGCCAGCCAGGCCTGGTAGCTGGCTTCGTCCTCGACCACCACGTAGCTGCGCATGTTCGAGTGCCCCAGGCCGCACAGCTGCGCGCACATGACTTCGAACTTGCCGGTCTGGGTCGGCGTGAGCCAGAAGGTGGTGACCAGGCCCGGCACCATGTTCATGCGGGTGCGGAACTGCGGCACATAGAAATCGTGCAGCACGTCGGCTGCGCGCAACAGGGCCTTGGTCGGCTTGCCCAGCGGCAGATGGATCTCGTGGCCGTCGACCAGCAAGTCGTCCTGGCCGTCGGGATCCTCGGGGTTCATGCCGAAGGGATTCGACGCGCTGATGAAGCGCACGTCGGTGGTGCCCAGCTTGCCGTCCTTGCCGGGCAGGCGGTAATGCCATTGCCACTGCTGGCCCATGACCTCGAACAGCATCGCGTCGTGCGGCGCGTCGATCAGCTTGGCGTACACCGACAGGCCGGGCGCCAGCATGGCGACGATGCCGACCGAGGTGGCGCCGATCAGCCACCATTCGAGCTTGCGGTTGCCGTGCTCGGACGAGGCGCGCACACCGTCGCGGTGGCGGAAGCGGATCACCGCATACGCCATGAACAGGTTGATCAGCACGAAGGCGACGGCCGTGATCACCAGCGTGATCTGGAGCGCATCGTCCATCTGTTGCCAATTCGAGGCAAGCGGCGTCAGCCACCATGGGCTCACGAAGTGAAACACCACGGCGCCAACGGTAATCAGGATCAACGCGAGTGCCAACGCCATATAGGAGCCCTGCGTGAATGCGGTGCCGCCTTACGTCATTCTCCAACGCCGGCGCGGACAGCTGCGCTAGCGCGCCCCTTCAGCGCGTTCCAACTTCAGGTAGGTAAATGCGGCCGTCATCCCGAACACCACATGGGCGGCCAGGGTCGGCCAGCCGCGCAGCGGGGCGAACCACGGAAACGTGCTCGCCAGCACCAGGAAATTGAAGGCGTACAGCAGCACGCCGAACAAGGCGCCTGCCGACAGCGCCATGGCGGTGCTCGAATCGAGCTTGAACGGCGCGATGAGCGCCGCCAGCACGATGCCGAAGGCCATGCCCAGCAGATAGTGCACCAGCAGCGCCGCAGCCACCACGCCAGCCGTGTAGCCGCGCATTTCGAGCACATCGGTGCCCATCACCAGCGCCGCCACGCGGCGCGTGGTCATCCACGGGTCGCTGCGGCCAGTTGCCATGACGAAACCTATTTCCAGCAACATCAGGACGCCGCCGGCGCCGAAGCCGGCGACCGCGGCCGCCGCCCAGTCCGGCAGGCGCGCCTCCCAGCGATGCGACTGCAAATGAAGTTCCATGATCCACCCCCTGGCCAGGTTGCACGCGACGCCGACACGTATATACACCGTTCCTCCAGTCTACGACAAACTCGCAGACTTTCAATCCCGGCGATGGCGCATCGGTGAAATCAGTTGGGCAGGCCGAGGGCGTGCCGCAACTCGGCCTTGGCGGCCGCCAGCTCTTTCTGGTACTGGGGATTGGTGGCCATCACGGCGTGGGTCGCGTACGCGACCAGCTTGCTGGCCTCGGTATCGCTGGCGTAATGGACGCCGCAGACCTGGCGGTTGTGCGCGTAGTCGGCGGCGCGCGCGAGGATGGCATCGCGTTTTTCGGGCAGCATTTCGACCAGGCTCAGGGCCGCCAGGTAGCCGGCGACCGTGTGACCGCTCGGATAGGAATCGTCCTTGGTCTTGGTGACGCAGACCGGATGCAAGGTCTTGTCGAGGTTGTAGGGGCGCATGCGATGGAAGGCGAGCTTGGCCGGATTGCCGTTGATCCCTTCGTCGTGCTTGACGCGCGCGGCGAAGGCCGCGGTCAGGGGCAGGTCGGCGGGATTGAATTTTGCGCCGAGCACGTCCTTGTAGAGGAACATGGTTTCGAGCTTGTCGTCGGCCTGGGCCCGCTCCACCTGGGCCGGGGTCCGGATCGATTCGAGGCGGTGCAGCTCGGCGAGCTCGGCTTGGGTGGCGGCGGAGTCGTTGGCCGGCGGGGTGGCCAGCAGCAGCTCGGAATGGGTCTGGGACGCCGACACGAAGGCCGGCTCGGCCGCGTGGACCGCGTTCATGGCCAGCGTGGCGAGGCAAAGCAAGGGCAGTATTTTTTTCATGGGAAAGTTCTCCGGGTTAAACAAGAACAGCCATTGGGTGGGTCCCAATGGCTGTGATGGCGTCGATCAGAAGTCGGCGCTGACCGTGAGCGTCACGCTGCGTTGCGGCAGCAGCTGCAATTGGTCGAGCGGCGACGGGTTCGCGCTCGAACTCGTTG
>DASRXO010000085.1:0-10218 GCA_035654095.1 Telluria sp. | reverse complement strand
AACGCGCAGGCCCTTGCCCTTGCCTGATGCAGCCGCCTTGCCGCCGTCCTTGAGCTTGTACAGGCCCTTCAGGATGCCCTGCTCGACGCCTTCGCCCGCCTCGGCCATGCCGGGGTGCGGGTAGTTCTCGTTCATCAGCGTGATGTAGTAGAACACGTCTTCCTGCTCGGCCACCATGCGGCGCAGGCCGTCCTGCACGATCACCGCCAGTTCGTGCGCGAAGGTCGGGTCGTACGGCAGGCAGTTCGGGATGGTCGCGGCCATGACGTGGCTGTGGCCATCTTCATGCTGCAGGCCTTCGCCGTTGAGCGTGGTGCGGCCCGCGGTGCCGCCCATCAGGAAGCCGCGCGCGCGCATGTCGCCGGCGGCCCAGGCCAAATCGCCGATGCGCTGCATGCCGAACATCGAGTAGAAGGTGTAGAACGGGATCATGATCCGGTTGTTGGTCGAGTACGAGGTCGCCGCGGCGATCCACGAGCTCATGCCGCCCGCTTCGTTGATCCCCTCTTGCAGGATCTGGCCGGCCTTGTCTTCGCGGTAGTACATGACCTGGTCCTTGTCGACCGGCTCGTACAACTGGCCCTGCTGGTTGAAGATGCCGATCTGGCGGAACAGGCCTTCCATGCCGAAGGTGCGCGATTCGTCGACCAGGATAGGGACGATGCGCTGGCCCAGGTTGGGGTCGCGCAGCAGGGTCGAGATGATGCGCACAAAACTTTGGGTGGTCGAGATCTCGCGGCCTTCGGCGGTCGCGTCGAGCACGTTCTGGAAGGCCGACAGCGGCGGCACGGCCAGCGTTTCGGACGCCTGCGGACGGCGCTGCGGCAGGTAGCCGCCCAGCGCTTCGCGGCGCTTGTGCAGGTAGACCATTTCCGGCGCATCGTCGGCCGGCTTGTAGAACGGGATCTCGTGCAGCTGGTCGTCCGGGATCGGGATCGCGAAGCGGTCGCGCATTTCGCGCACCGCCTCGTCGTCGAGCTTCTTGGTCTGGTGCGCGGTGTTGCGCGCCTCGCCCGACTTGCCCATGCCGAAGCCCTTGACGGTCTTCACCAGCAGCACGGTCGGGGTGCCCTTGTTCTCTTGCGCGATCTTGAAGGCGGCGTAGATCTTGTGCGGATCGTGGCCGCCGCGGGTCAGGCGCCAGATGTCGTCGTCGGTCATGTTGGCGACCATCTCGAGCAGCTTCGGATGCTTGCCGAAGAAGTGCTTGCGCACGTAGGCGCCGTCTTTCGCCTTGTAGTTCTGGTATTCGCCGTCGACGGTTTCCATCATCACGCGCTGCAGGATGCCGTCCTTGTCCTTGGCCAGCAGGGCGTCCCAGCCCGGGCCCCAGATCACCTTGATCACGTTCCAGCCGGCGCCGCGGAAGTCGGCTTCCAGTTCCTGGATGATCTTGCCGTTGCCGCGCACCGGGCCGTCGAGGCGCTGCAGGTTGCAGTTGACGACCATGACCAGGTTGTCGAGGCGCTCGCGCGCGGCCATGCCGATCGCGCCCATCGATTCCGGCTCGTCCATCTCGCCGTCGCCGCAGAACACCCAGACCTTGCGGTTGGCGGTGTCGGCGATCGAGCGCGCGTGCAGGTACTTGAGGAAGCGCGCCTGGTAGATCGCCATCAGCGGGCCGAGGCCCATCGAGACGGTCGGGAACTGCCAGAAGGTCGGCATCAGCTTCGGATGCGGATAGGAAGACAGGCCGTTGCCGTCGACTTCGCGGCGGAAGTTGAGCATCTGCTCTTCCGACAGGCGGCCTTCGAGGAAGGCGCGGGCATAGATGCCGGGCGAGGAGTGGCCCTGGATGTACAGCAGGTCGCCGCCATGGTCGGCGGTCGGCGCGTGCCAGAAGTGGTTGAAGCCGATGCCCAGCATGTTGGCGAGCGAGGCGAAGCTCGAGATGTGGCCGCCCAGGTCGCCGTCGACGCGGTTGGCCTTGACCACCATCGCCATCGCGTTCCAGCGCATCCAGGAGCGCAGGCGCTCTTCGTATTCGAGGTTGCCGGGGCAGTGTTCTTCGAGGTGGGTCGGGATCGTGTTGACGTAAGCGGTGTTGCTGGAGAACGGGATGTGGGCGCCGCGGCGGCGCGCCAGGTCCACCAGCCGCTCCATCAGATAGTGGGCGCGCTCGGGGCCTTCGTTTTCGATGACCGCCTCGAGCGCGTCGAGCCATTCCTGGGTCTCGAGGGAGTCGGGATCGTTGGCGGCTTGCGCCGTCAACTGGTCGAGTTGAGCTGACATGTGTGTCTCCTATTGTTGGTGCCCTACCGGATCCCAGATCGCTGGCGGACGTTTGCCTGATTATTTACCAAATATGTTTTTCTAATGCGAAGATTCTAACAGCAGTTTTGGTATTTTTCAAATTACGATATTTGATTTCATAATGTGAAAACACAGGACCTGGCCGGGGCTGTCAATATGCTGACCACGCCCGATTCGCGGCGCGCGATAGCGGCGGCGGCTTTATAATCTTGGTTTTCCCCGCCCTGGCCGATAATCATGCCCGCCCAACCGATCGATGGTGTCCTCCTCTCCCAACAATTGCGCGCCGAGATTGCCGTGCGCGCCGCCGCGCTGACCGCCACCGGCCGGCAGCCGGGGCTGGCCGTGATCCTGGTCGGCGAAGACCCGGCCAGCCAGGTCTACGTGCGCAACAAGGTCAAGGCCTGCGCCGACGTGGGCTTCCATTCGATCCTCGAAAAGTACGACGCCGAGCTGTCCGAGGCCGCCCTGCTGGAACGCATCGGCGCGCTGAACGCCGACCCGGCGATCCACGGCATCCTGGTGCAGATGCCGCTGCCCAAGCACATCCATCCGCACAAGGTGATCGAGGCGATCGCGACCACCAAGGACGTGGACGGCTACTCGGTGCTCAGCGCCGGCGAACTGATGACCGGGCTGACCGGCTTCCGGCCCTGCACGCCGTACGGCTGCATGAAGCTGATCGAGAGTACCGGCATCGACTTGCGCGGCAAGCACGCGGTGGTGATCGGGCGCAGCAATACGGTGGGCAAGCCGATGGCGCTGCTGCTCTTGCAAGCGAACGCCACCGTCACCATCTGTCATAGCGCGACCTTGGACCTCGGCTATCACACGCGGCAAGCCGACGTGGTGGTGGCCGCGGTGGGCCGGCGCAACACCCTGACCGCCGAGATGGTCAAGCCGGGCGCGATCGTGATCGACGTCGGCATGAACCGCGACGACAACGGCAAGCTGTGCGGCGACGTCGACTTCGCCGGGGTGCGCGAGCTCGCCTCGCACATCACGCCGGTGCCGGGCGGCGTCGGGCCGATGACGATTACCATGCTGCTGATGAATACCGTGGAAGCAGCCGAACGCATTGGAAGGAAACCTCATGAGTAAAGACACCAATCCCCTGCTCGACTTTTCCGGCTTGCCGCGCTTCGACGCGATCCGGCCCGAACACGTCACGCCCGCGATCGACACCCTGATCGAGCACGCGAGCGAAGTCGTCACCCAACTCGAAGCGCCGAGCGACGCCGTCAGCTGGGACAATTTCGTGCTGCCGCTGGAAGAAGCGACCGAGCAGCTGGGCCGCGCCTGGGGGGTGGTCAACCACCTCAACAACGTGGTCGATACGCCGGAGCTGCGCGCGACCTACAACGACAACCAGCCCAAGGTCACCGAGTTCTGGACCGCGCTGGCGCAAAACGAAGCGCTGTTCGATAAATACAAGGCGATCCGCGCCAGCGCCGCGTTCGCCGGCCTGTCGGCGGCGCGCAAGACGATCGTCGACAATGCGCTGCGCGACTTCCGCCTCGGCGGCGCCGAACTGCCGGCCGACAAGAAGGCGCGCTTCGCCGACATCCAGGAGCAGCACGCCGCCGTTTCCACCCGCTTCTCGGAAAACGTGCTCGACGCCACCAACGACTACAAGCTGGTGGTCGAAGACGAAGCCGAGCTCGCCGGCCTGCCGGACGACGTCAAGCAAGCCGCGCGCGCCGCCGCCGAAAAGGACGGCAAGGCCGGCTTCCAGTTCACGCTGCACTTCCCGTCCTACTTCCCGGTGCTGCAGTTCGCCCACCGGCGCGCGCTGCGCGAGACCATCTACCGCGCCAGCGCCACCAAGGCCTCGGAAATGGGCACCGTGTTCAGCGAGCTCGAGAAGTGGGACAACAGCAGCAACATCGCCACCCTGCTCAAATTGCGCGACGAGGAAGCCAAGCTGCTCGACTACCGCAACTTCGCCGAAGTCTCGCTGGTGCCGAAGATGGCCCAGAGCCCCGAGCACGTGATCGAATTCCTCGAAGACCTGGCGCGCCGCGCGCGGCCGTTCGCCGAGCAGGACCTGGCCGAGCTGCGCGCCTTCGCCAAAGACGAGCTGGGCATCGACAAGCTGGAAGCCTGGGACCTCACCTACGCCTCCGAAAAGCTGCGCGAAAAGCGCTACGCCTTCTCGGCCCAGGAGGTCAAGGAATACTTCCCCGAACCGAAAGTGGTCGACGGCCTGTTCAAGCTGGTGCAAAGCCTGTTCTCGGTGCAGATCAGGCCCGACAGCGCGCCGGTCTGGCATCCGGACGTGCGCTTCTTCCGCATCGAGCGCGACGGCCAGCTGGTCGGCCAGTTCTACCTCGACCTGTACGCGCGCAGCGGCAAGGGTGGCGGCGCCTGGATGGACGACGCGCGCGGCCGCCGCCTGCAGACCGGCGGCGCGGTGCAAACCCCGGTGGCCTACCTGACCTGCAACTTCACGCCGCCGGCGACGGCCGATGGCCAGCTCCAGGCCTCGCTGTTCACGCACGACGAGGTGACCACCCTGTTCCACGAATTCGGCCACGGCCTGCACCACATGCTGACCCAGGTGGACGAGATCGCGGTGTCCGGCATCTCGGGCGTGGAGTGGGATGCGGTCGAGCTGCCATCGCAGTTCATGGAAAACTTTTGCTGGGAATGGGACGTGCTGCAGCACCTGACCGCCCACGTGCAGACCGGCGCGCCGCTGCCGCGCGTCCTGTACGACAAGATGCTGGCCGCGAAGAATTTCCAGTCCGGCATGCAGACCCTGCGCCAGGTCGAGTTCTCGCTGGTCGACATGCATTTGCACTACGATTACGACCCGTCCAGCCAGCAAACGGTGCAGGAATTGATCAACGACGTGCGCGACAAGTTCGCGGTGATGATGCCGCCCGCTTTCAACCGTTTCCAACACTCGTTCGGACATATCTTTGCAGGGGGCTATGCCGCCGGTTACTATAGCTACAAGTGGGCGGAAGTTTTGTCCGCCGATGCCTATGCCGCCTTCGAGGAGGCGGTCGAGGCCGGCGGCGGCGCCCTGTCCGAAGCAACCGGCAAGCGCTTCCAGCAAGAGATCCTCGCAGTGGGCGGCTCGCGCCCCGCACTGGAGTCGTTCAAGGCCTTCCGCGGCCGCGAACCGAGCATCGACGCGCTGTTGCGCCACAGCGGCATGCAGTCCTGAGGACGGCATGCGCGCAGGAGAACGCATGAAAATGGAAATCAAGACCAGCATCCTCGGGGCCGCCCTGCTGCTGTGCATGGCCGGCGCCAGCGCCCAGATGTTCAAATGGGTCGACGACAAGGGCGTGGTGCATTACAGCGACGCGCCGCCGCCGCCGAGCCAGAAGAAGGTCGAGCTGAAGTCCTTCAACAGCGGCGCCGCCGCGGCCGAGCTGCCGTTCGAGCTGGCCGAGGCGGTGCGCAACGCCCCGGTCACGCTGTACACCACCTCCCAGTGCGCGGCCTGCGACCAGGGCCGCAGCCTGCTGCAGGCGCGCGGCATTCCGTTTTCCGAAAAAACCGTCACCAGCAACGACGACCAGAAGATGCTCGGCGAAGCGGGCAGCGCCGGCCAGCTGCCGCTGCTGGTGGTCGGCGGCAACAAGCTGATCGGCTTCGAATCCGGGGCCTGGACCCAGGCGCTGAGCGATGCCGCCTACCCGGCCCAGCGCATGCTGCCGGCCAACTACCGCTACGCCAAGGCCGAGTCGGCCGCGCCGCCGCGCGGTCCCTCGCCCGAGGCCCAGGCGCGCGCCGCCGCCCGCGCCGCAGAGGCCGAGGCCGCCGCGCAGGCCGCACGCCGCCCGCAGACGCCGCCGGCCGACGCGCCGCCCAACTTCCAGTTCTGATCCCGATGACGACGCGGATCGACTTCCACACGAATATCCCGGACAAGCTCGGCTACGCCTGCCGGCTGGCGCGCAAGGCCTATGGCGCGCACGGCAAGCTGGTGCTGCTGGCGGAGGACGCGGCCCAGGCCGCGGCGCTGCACGCGGCGCTGTGGACCCTGTCCGAGACCGACTTCCTGCCGCATGTGATGGCGGGCGACGCGCTGGCCGCACAGACGCCGATCATCGTGGCCGACGACGGCGCGGCCGTGTTCCCGCATTACGAGATGCTGGTCAACCTGACGCGCGCGACGCCGGCCCAGGTCGACAAATTCCAGCGCGTGTTCGAGATCATTTCGACCGACGAAGACGATGCCGCCGCCGGCCGCAAGCGCTACGCCGCCTACAAGCAGCAATCCTATCCCTTGACCCATTTCGTGGCGGGCCAGTCATGAGCCAAAACCCGGCGTTCGACGCCAGCATCCCGGTCTTGACGGAGGTGTTCCAGGAGCAGGCCGAGCAGCCGGCCGCGGCGCGCCAGGACGAGGTCAACGCCCACCTCGAGGCGCGCGCGATCGCCAGCTGGACCGAACCCGAGTGGAACCTGCTGGAACGCCGGCTTTCCGAACGCATCCTGCAGCAACTGCAGGGAAGGGTCGATTTCGTGCTCGAACAGCGCCTGCGCGACAGCATGGAAGAGGCGCTGCAGCAAGCCATGGCCGGGCTGACCGCCGACATCCGCGCCAGCCTGCAGCACACCATCGAGACCATCGTGGTACGCGCGGTGGCCCAGGAGTTGGCCCACCTGCAAACGCTCAAAAAGTAGGCCTGTGCGGCGCCTTGTGCACCGCGCGGCGGCCTGCCGCGTTTACCACTTTGCTAAGCCATCGATTTGTTGTACCGTTTGCCCTTACGCAAAATTTCTGAAATCGGCGCCACAAGCGCTGTCGTTATCAATCCATTGGAGAATGTTATATGCAGTTCACGACTAAGCTCATTCCACTAGCCATCGCGATGGCGTTCGCCGGCAGCGCGGGGGCGCAGGAGGTCGTCAGGATCGGGCACGTGGCGCCGATCTCGGGCGCCAGCGCGCACCTGGGCAAGGATAACGAAAACGGCGCGAAACTGGCGATCGAAGAGCTGAACGCCAAGGGCTTCATGATCAATGGCAAGAAGGTCACCTTCCAGCTGGTGGCCGAAGACGACGCGGCCGATCCCAAGCAAGGCACGGCGGCGGCGCAGAAACTGGTCGACGCCAAGGTCAATGGCGTGATCGGCCACCTGAATTCGGGCACCACGGTGCCGGCCTCGAAGATCTATCACGACGCCGGCATCCCGCAGATTTCGCCATCGTCGACCAACCCGACCTACACCAAGCAGGGCTTCAACACGGCGTTCCGCGTGGTCGCCAACGACAACAAGCTGGGCGGCACGCTGGGCCGCTACGCGATCGACACCATCAAGGCCAAGAACATCGCCGTGATCGACGACCGTTCGGCATACGGCCAGGGCGTGGCGGACGAATTCGTCAAAGGCGCCAAGGGCGGCGCCGGCGTCAAGATCATCGCCAAGGAATTCACCAATCCGAACGCGACCGACTTCACCGCCATCCTCACCTCGATCAAGGCCAAGAAGCCGGACCTGATCTTCTTCGGCGGCATGGACTCGGTGGGCGGCCCGATGCTCAAGCAAATGAAGGCGCTGGGCATCAACGCGCGCTTCATGGGCGGCGACGGCATCTGCACCGAAGCGCTGGGGCGCCTGGCCGGCGATGGCCTGGGCGAAGGCAATGTGGTCTGCGCGGAAGCGGGTGGCGTGGCGGGCGATCAAGAGAAGATCATGACCGACTTCCAGGCGCGCTTCAAGAAGCGTTTCGGCCTCGACGTGCAACTGTACGCGCCGTACGACTACGACGCGGTGATGGCGATGGCGATTGCGATGCAGAACGCCAAGTCGGCCGATCCGGCCAAGTACCTGCCTGAGCTGAAGAAGGTCAAGTTCCAGGGCGTGACCGGCCTGATCCAGTTCGACGCCTACGGCGACATCAAGGACGGCGCGCTGACCCTGTTCACGTTCAAGGGCGGCAAGAAGACCAAGATGGAAGTGATACGCTGATCCGGCACCAACAAAAAAGCGCGCCGACTTGCATCGGCGCGCTTTTTTTTATGGGGTTCTTACACGCTTACTTTTGCGACAGGACCCACTTGACCAGGGTACGGGCTTCGGCCTCGGTCACTTGCGGGTTGGCCGGCATCGGGACCGCGCCCCAGGTGCCGCTGCCGCCCTTCATGACCTTGGCGACCAGCTTGTCTTCGGCATCTTTTTGGCCGGCATACTTGGCGGCCACGTCCTTGTAGGCGGGGCCGACCAGCTTGGTGCCGACCGCGTGGCAAGACATGCAGTTCTTTGCTTTTGCCAGATCGGCATTTGCCATCGCGCTGCTGGAAGCCAGGGCCGACAACACCACACACAACATCAGGGACCGTTTCATCTATCTCTCCAAAGTGACAACTGACAGCATTCTACCTCGTTTCCACAACGCTTGATTAGCGGCCCCGGTTGACCCGATCGTTGGTAATATGCAGGTATTCAAAGGAGCTCCCATGCCACTGATTATCATAATTGCACTGCTGGTGGGCCTGCGCTATTTCGAGATCTGGCGTTTCGGCGAGATATCGTGGTGGTACATCGTCGGCCTGATGGTATTTGCCTTCATCTGGTTCGAGTTCATCGAAAAAATGCTCGGCCTCGACAAGAAGAAGGAACACAACGTCGACGAGCAGCGCCGCAAGGACCGCATCAAGCAAACCTTCGGCAAAAAAAAATAGCGCAAAACCGGCAAAACCGGGGACAGACCACTATTTCGCGAAAACCGGGGACAGACCACCATCTTGCTTTCCCCAGTGCGAGGCGCTCAAGCGCCGCAATCTTCGAACTTGCGTAGGCGACCAAGACGCCCGCCGTTGACGGCTAAACGCCTGGAAAACGAACGAAATGGTGGTCTGTCCCCGGTTTCAACGAAATGGTGGTCTGTCCCCGGTTTGGTTTTTTAGCCGGTGACGGCGCCCTTGCTGGCGGTCGAGGCCAGCGCGGCGAATTTGGCCAGCACGCCGCGCGTGTAGCGCGGCGCCGGGGCGCGCCAGTTGGCGCGCCGCCGCGCAATCTCGGCGTCCGCCACGTTCAGCTGGATCAGCTGCTGGTGCGCGTCGATCGTCACCGAGTCGCCCTCTTCCACCAGCGCGATCGTGCCGCCTTCGAAGGCTTCCGGCGCGACGTGGCCCACCACCATGCCCCAGGTCCCGCCCGAAAAACGCCCGTCCGTAATCAGCCCCACCGATTCGCCCAGCCCCTTGCCGATCAGGGCCGAGGTCGGCGCCAGCATTTCCGGCATGCCCGGCCCCCCCTTCGGCCCGAGATAGCGCATCACCAGCACGTCGCCCGGCTTGATGCGGTCGGCCAGGATCGCGTCCATCGCCGTGTATTCGTCGTCGAACACCCGCGCCGGCCCGGTGATCACCGGGTTCTTCAGGCCGCTGATCTTGGCCACGCAGCCTTCCGGCGACAGATTGCCTTTCAAGATCGCCAGGTGGCCTTCCTTGTACAGCGCCTTGTCGATGGTCCGGATCACGTCCTGCCCGGCCGGCGGCGTCGACGGGATCTGCGCCAGCTCTTCGGCCAGCGTGCGCCCGGTGATCGTGATGCAGTCGCCCTGCAGCAGGCCCGCGTCCAGCAGCAGCTTCATCACTTGCGGAATGCCGCCGGCCTTGTGCAGGTCGGTCGCGACATACTGGCCGGACGGCTTGAGGTTGCAGATCACCGGCACCCGGCGCCGCACCCGCTCGAAGTCGTCGATCGTCCATTCGACCTCGGCCGCATGGGCGATCGCCAGGTAGTGCAGCACCGCATTGGTCGAGCCGCCGGTCGCCATGATCAGCGCCACCGCGTTCTCGATCGACGCCCGGGTGATGATGTCGCGCGGCTTGAGGTCGCGCTTGACCGCCTCGACCAGCACCCGCGCCGACTCGGCCGCCGAACCGACCTTTTCGTCGTCCGGATTGGCCATCGTCGACGAGTACAGCAGCGCCATCCCCAGCGCCTCGAACGAGGACGACATGGTGTTGGCGGTGTACATCCCGCCGCAGGA
>DASRXO010000084.1:0-3792 GCA_035654095.1 Telluria sp. | reverse complement strand
GTGGGCGCGGGCGGCGGTAGCGGCGCGCCTTGCTGGACGGTGTCGGGAATGGCATCCGCGACATCCGGCGCCGGCCGGACGTGGGACGGCGAATCGGCCAGCTTGGGCGAGGCGCACGCCGACAGGGCGCAGGCGACGACGAGCGCGAAAGGAGTCAGGAGATTTTGCTGCTTCATGGTGGGCCTTGGATGCCAAGGCCCCATCATCGCTGAAAAGAATTCCGCCGGCAAATGTTACGTTTCAATCGAATCGGATAAGATTTCCGGGCTTAAATGTTAAATTGGCAATTCATATGCGATCCGGACAATCCCTTGACCGGATCGTACTGCCGGGCGCAGGCAGCGGTTTAATGTCGGAATCGAGCACTGCCATTCCGGCATCCGGACCGAAGAGGAGTACGGCCATGAACTCGACAACCGCGTTGGCGGCATCCGCCTTGATGGCCGCCTGCTGCGCGTTCACCATCCGGTCTGCGCAGGCGGGCGTGCCGGCGGGCGATACGGTGGCGCGCCTGCGCTACTGGAACGAAGCCGCGCTGACCGCCAACGCGATCGACCACACCCGGCCGCTCCCCGGCACCTTGGGCATCGCCGAGCAGCCCGGGCCCACGCGCACCAGCCGGGCGTTGGCGATCGTCCACATCGCGATGTTCGATGCGGTCAATGCGATCGCCGGGCGCTATCCAAGCTACGCGGGTGTGCCGCCGGCGCCCTCGGACAGCTCGCCCGACGCAGCCATCGCACGCGCCGCGCGCGACACGCTGGTCGCGCTCTATCCCTTGCAAGCGGCATCGTTGAACGACCGCTATGTGCAAGATCTGCGGCGCATCGCCGATGGCCGGGCAAAGAACAACGGCGTCGAAACCGGCCGCCTGGCCGCCGCCGCCATCCTGGCGCTGCGCGCCGCCGACGGCGTCCAGTACGAAGAGCCGCTGGTCGGCATCGATTTCTTTCCGAGCAATGCGCCCGGCAAATGGCGCCCCGATCCGGTCAGCCGCTCACCGTTGGCGCTCGGCGCGTATTGGGGCCACGTGCAGCCTTTCGTCCTGCCGTCCAGCCGCACCTTCCCGCTTGGGCCGCCGCCCGCGCTCGCCAGCAGCGCCTACCTCGCTGCGTTCGATGAAGTCAAACGCCTGGGCGGCGATGGGCTGACGACGCCGACCGCGCGCAGCAAGATGCAGACGATCGTCGGCATCTATTGGGCCTACGACGGCACGCCGGGCCTGGGCGCACCGCCGCGCCTGTACAACCAGATCACCGTCGAGATCGCCGCGGCGCGCGGCGCGCACGCACTCGAACTGGCCCGGCTGCTCGCCTTGGTCAACGTCGCGATGGCCGATACCTGCATGGTCTTGTGGGAATTCAAGTACGACTACCAAGTCTGGCGTCCGGTCACCGGCATCCGCGAAGCGAGCCCGGGCAGCAGCCCGACGGGCCTGGGCGACGGTAATCCGGACACCCGCGGCGACCCTGGCTGGACACCGCTCGGCGCGCCCGCCAGCAATTCTTCGCTGCCGAACTTCACGCCGCCGTTCCCCGCCTATCCTTCCAGCCACGCGGGACTGGGTAGCGCGATGTTCCAGATCCTGCGCGATTTCTACGGCACCGACCAGATTGCCTTCACCTTCGTCTCGGACGAGTTCAACGGCGTGACGCGCGATAATCGCGGCATGCTGCGGCCGCGCCTGCCGCGCAGTTTCGCGAACCTGTCGCAGGCCGAGGAAGAAAACGGCCAGAGCAGGATTTACCTTGGCATCCATTGGGCGTTCGACAAGACCGCGGGCTTTTACCTGGGGCGGCGGGTGGCGAACTATGTCTTTCAACACGGGCTGGTGCGTCCGGCGCCGTGAGCGGCGGCTTCAGTGCGCGATCCAGGCGAGGCCGGCGGCGAACATCAGCGATACCAATCCGGCCGCCAGCCCGGCCAGCGCGACGGCGGGCGAGACCAGCGGGCGCGCGTCTTCGAACTTGCAGTCGGCGATCGCGGCCTTGGCATGTTGCGCGTCGACGCTGCGGGCATCGTCGGCGAAGGCCGCCATCAGCGCCTTGTCGGCCAGGATGTTGATGCGCCGGACGATGCCGCGCGAGACCCGCGCGATCTGGGCCACCGCGGCGTCGCTGAACAGCGGCGCGCCTTCATGGCCGGCGGCCTGCAGGCGGAACGCGAGGTAGTCGGCGATCATCGCGGGCGGCATCGGCGGCACCGCGAAGTTGTGGGTGATGCGCTCCTTCAGCTGGCGCATCGCGGGCAGGCCGAGGTGGGCGTCGAGTTCGGGCTGGCCGAACAGCACGATCTGCAGCAGCTTGTGGCGCGCGGTTTCGAGGTTCGAGAACAGGCGGATTTCTTCCAGCGTTTCGAGCGGCATGGCCTGCGCTTCCTCGATCAGCAGCAGCACCTGCTTGCCGGCGGCGTGGCGCGCGATCAGGTCGGCCTGCAGCAGGCGGATCACCTCGTCGATGCGGCGCTGGCTGGCGTCGATGCCGAGCTCGCCCGCGATGGCGTAGGCGACTTCATGCCGGCCCAGGGTCGGATTGGCGAGGTAGATCACGTCCACCTGCGGCGGGAGATGGTGTGCGAGCATGCGGCACAGCATGGTCTTGCCGCTGCCGACTTCGCCGCTGACCTTGACGATGCCTTCACCCTGTTCGACCGCGTACAGCAGCGCGTCGAGGATGGCGCCGCGCGTGTTGCCCGCATAGAAAAAGGCCGGATTCGGCGTGATGCCGAAGGGCGCTTCGCGCAGGCCGAAGTGTTGGCGGTACATCGCGCTCATCCAATGCAGGCCAGGAAGGCCTGCTCGAGGTTGGCCGCGCCGTAGCGCTGGCGGCAGGCGGCCGGCGTGCCGACGAAGCGCAGCGCGCCGTCGTGCAGGATCGCCATGCGGTCGCACAGCTCTTCGATGTCGGCCAGCGCGTGCGAGCTGAAAAAGGCGGTGCCGCCGCGCGCGCGCAAGCCCTGCAACTGGACCTTGAGCAGGGCGCGCGCCTTCGGGTCGAGCCCGCTCATCGGCTCGTCGAGCACCAGCGTATCCTTGCGCGCGAGCAGGCAGGCGGCCAGGCCCAGCTTCTGCGTCATGCCTTTCGAATAATCGCGCACCGGCCGCTTCAGGGCCGATTGGTCGAGGTCGAGCGCGTCCAGCATGTCGGCCACCGCCAGGCGCTCGTAGGGCAGGCCCTGCAGCTTGAGCATGTAGCGCAGGAAGTCGGCGCCGCTCAGGTAGTAGGGCGGGCAGAAGCGCTCGGGCAGGAAGGCCAGCGGCCGGCGCGCGGCCGGCGCGCGATGGCTCAGGCCGAAGATGTCGATGCTGCCTTCGTCGACGGTCACGAAATCGAACAGGCACTTGATCAGGCTGGTCTTGCCGGCGCCGTTCACGCCCAGCAGCCCGAACAGCTCGCCGGGCGCGACCTCGAGGTCGATCCCCTGCAGCACGCTGGCCTCGCCGTAGCGTTTGACTACCTGCCGAAAACGCAGTGCCGCAGTGTCCATGGTGGCGAAAAATCTCATCGGTAAAGGCCCCGACTGTAGCGCTTCTGCCGCGCTTCGACAATGGGCGTTCGTTACGGACACAGAAAATGATGCTCAAGGTAAAAATTCTGGCTTAGAATGGCCCCGCGCGTTCGATAACTATAAAGGCGGTTCATGGCACGGCCAGAAAAAGTCAGGCTCGGGGAAATCCTGGTCCAGCAAAAACTCCTGTCCGAGGAGCAGTTGGGCCTTGCCCTGGCGGACCAGAAGCGCACCGGCCGCAAGCTCGGCCGGGTGTTCGTCGAGAACGGCTTCGTCACCGAAGAC
>DASRXO010000083.1:0-8063 GCA_035654095.1 Telluria sp. | reverse complement strand
GGATCCTGCGCCTGCAGCTGCGCCACCAGCGCGGCGATCGCCTCGGCATTCGCGCGGTTGCCGGGGATGCCGATCTTGACCGCGCCGATCGCGCACGACGCGATCAGCACGCGCGCCTGGCGTGCGATCAGGGCGGCATCGACCGGCTGCACCTCATGCACCCGGTTGTTGTCCTGCACCGTCAGCGCGGTGACCACCGGCAGCGCGTGCGCGCCCTGCGCCGCCACCGCGAGGATGTCGGCCGCGATGCCGGCGCCGCCCGAGGGATCGAGCCCGGCGAACACCAGCACCGTGGCGCGCATCAGGCCAGGCGCCCGGCCATCGGCGACGATGGCGAGGCGGCGAACTTGCGCGGGATGCGCCCGGCCACGAAGGCTTCGCGCCCCGCTTCCACCGCCAGCCGCATTGCGCGCGCCATGCGCACCGGGTCGCGCGCGCCGGCGATCGCGGTGTTCATCAGCACGCCGTCGCAACCGAGCTCCATCGCGATCGCCGCGTCGGACGCGGTGCCGACGCCGGCATCGACCAGCACCGGCACCTTGGACTGCTCGATGATCAGCGACAGATTCCACGGGTTGAGGATGCCCATGCCGGAGCCGATCAGCGAGGCCAGCGGCATGATCGCCACACAGCCGATTTCCTCGAGCAGGCGCGCCTGGATCGGATCGTCGCTGCAGTAGACCATCACGTCGAAGCCGTCGCGCACCAGCGTTTCGGCCGCGGCCAGGGTTTCCGGCATGTGCGGGAACAGGGTCTTTTCGTCGCCCAGCACTTCGAGCTTGACCAGCTTGCGCCCGCCCAGCAGCTCGCGCGCCATCTGCAGCGTGTAGACCGCGTCCTTGGCGGTGTAGCAGCCGGCGGTGTTGGGCAGGATGGTGTACTGGTCCGGCGGCAGCACGTCGAGCAGGCTCGGTTGCTTCGGATCCTGGCCGATGTTCACGCGCCGGATCGCCACCGTGACGATCTCGGCGCCGGCGGCGTCGGTCGCTTCGCGCGTCTGCGCGAGGTCGCGGTACTTGCCGCTGCCGACCAGCAGGCGCGAACGATACTGCTTGCCCGCGATGGTGAGTGTATCCTGGTTTTGCATCTCGTATCTCCTTTGATTTAGCCGCCGCCGATGGCGCGCACGATGTCCACTTTGTCGCGGGCGCGCAGCTCGCACTGCGGCCACTGCTGGCGCGGCACCACGCTGCGGTTGACCGCCAGCGCCAGCTGCTGCTGCGCCAATTCGAGCTGCGCGACCAGCTGCTGCACGGTGCAGCCGGGCGCCACCTCGCGCGCCTCGCCGTTCACTTCGATCGCGATCATGGTCAGGCCTTCCGATACAGCTCGGCGCCGCCCTTGACAAATTCGATCGCCTTTTCCTGCATGCCCTTCTTGGCATACTCGCGCACTTCCTGGGTGATCTTCATCGAGCAGAAATGCGGCCCGCACATCGAACAGAAATGGGCCACCTTGGCCGAATCCTTGGGCAGGGTCTCGTCGTGGAATTCGCGCGCCTTGTCCGGGTCGAGGCCGAGGTTGAACTGGTCGTCCCAGCGGAACTCGAAACGCGCCTTGGACAGCGCGTTGTCGCGCAACTGGGCGCCCGGATGGCCCTTGGCCAGGTCGGCCGCGTGGGCCGCGATCTTGTAGGTGATGATGCCGTCCTTGACGTCGTTCTTGTCCGGCAGGCCGAGGTGCTCCTTCGGCGTCACGTAGCACAGCATCGCGGTGCCGTACCAGCCGATGGTGGCCGCGCCGATGCCGGAGGTGATGTGGTCGTAGCCGGGCGCGATGTCGGTGGTCAGGGGCCCCAGCGTGTAGAACGGCGCCTCGTGGCACTGCTCGAGCTGCAGGTCCATGTTCTCCTTGATCAGCTGCAGCGGCACGTGGCCGGGGCCTTCGATCATCACCTGCACGTCGTGCTTCCAGGCGACCTGGGTCAGCTCACCCAGGGTTTTCAGTTCGGCCAGCTGGGCTTCGTCGTTGGCGTCGTAGATCGAGCCGGGACGCAGGCCGTCGCCGAGGCTGAACGAAACGTCGTAGGCCTTCATGATCTCGCAGATCTCTTCGAAGTGCGTGTACAGGAAGGACTCCTGGTGGTGCGCGAGGCACCACTTGGCCATGATCGAACCGCCGCGCGAGACGATGCCGGTCAGGCGGTTGGCGGTCATCGGCACATAGCGCAGCAGCACGCCGGCGTGGATGGTGAAGTAATCGACGCCCTGCTCCGCCTGTTCGATCAGGGTGTCGCGGTAGATTTCCCAGGTCAGGTCTTCGGCCTTGCCGTTGACCTTTTCGAGCGCCTGGTAGATCGGCACGGTGCCGATCGGGACCGGGCTGTTACGGATGATCCATTCGCGCGTCTCGTGGATATGCTTGCCGGTCGAGAGGTCCATCACATTGTCGGCGCCCCAGCGGATCGCCCAGGTCATCTTCTCGACTTCCTCGCCGATCGACGACGTGACCGCCGAATTGCCGATGTTGGCGTTGATCTTCACCAGGAAATTGCGGCCGATGATCATCGGCTCGACTTCCGGATGGTTGATGTTGGCGGGGATGATGGCGCGCCCGCGGGCGATCTCGTCGCGCACGAATTCGGGCGTGATCTCGGCCGGGATGGCGGCGCCGAAGGCCTGGCCCGGATGCTGGCGTCCCATCAGCTGCGCGGTGCGCTGGCCCATCGGGCCGGATGCTTCGAGCTGCGCCAGGTACTCCTTGCGGCGCAGGTTTTCGCGGATCGCCACGAACTCCATCTCGGGCGTGACGATGCCGCGCCGCGCGTAGTGCATCTGGCTGACGTTGGCGCCGGCCTTGGCGCGGCGCGGGGCGCGCGTCAGGTTGAAGCGCAGGCTGGCCAGTTCCGGGTCGTTCAGGCGCTCGACCCCGTAGGCCGAGCTGGGACCGGCCAGCTGGTCGGTGTCGCCGCGCTCGACGATCCACGGCAGGCGCGGCGTGCCCAGGCCGGAGCGGATGTCGATGCGCGCGGCGGGGTCGGTGTAGGCGCCCGAGGTGTCGTACACATACAGCTCGGGATTCGGCTCGCCGCCGAACGAGGCCGGGGTATCGGCCTGGCGGATGGCGCGCATCGGCACCTGGACGTCGGGACGGCTGCCTTCGACGTAGATCTTGCGGGAGTTGGGCAGCGGCGTGACGGCGGCGTGGTCCACCGTGGCGGTGGCGGAATCGAACTTCAGAATGGCATTCATATGGCTCCTTTGCGTGCAGGAGCCAGCAAAGGAGGTGGGAAAGCGGCGGTGTGCGGGCGATTGCCCCGACTGTCGAATTCACAGGCTTCCCTTCGCTGGCATTATCCAGATCAGGTTCAGAGGGTGTATCTCACCCGCGCCTCGCGATTGCGACTTGCAGGACCCCTAGCGTGTGCCGCCTTGCGGCAGCGGACTCGATTATACGCACTATCCAGATGCCTGCAACTGGCGGCGCAAATTCGGCTGTTCTGACGTATGATTGTGTGGAGAGCAGCTACGCACGACGACGAGGAAACGATGGATCGCGACACTGTCCTGGAGTTGTTAGCGGCGCATAAGGACGAGTTGGCCGCCCGGTACGGCGTGGTGTCGCTCGCCCTGTTCGGCTCCACGGCGCGCAATACTGCACATGACAGCAGCGACGTGGACGTATTGATCGGCTTCGACGGTCCCGCGACGTCCAACCGCTATTTCGGCGTGCAATTTTATCTCGAAGACCTGCTGTGCCGCCCCGTTGATCTTGTCACCACGAAAGCCCTGCGACCCGAATTCCGGCAGCAGGTCGAGGCCGAGGCGCTCCATGTCTGAGCGTTCCAAATTGCGAATGCTGGCATCGTAGGCGAGCTCGTTTTGCAACCGGCTAATCCACGGCTATCTGGGAATCGACGACGATACCCTGTGGAGCGTGATCGCCGACGACATCCCTGCATTGCTCGCGAATTTGCGCGACTTGGTTAGCCGTCCATAGCGGGAAAATTGTCGGGTCATGACCGATGCCGGCAGGCACGCTGGCGGCTGTCCCTTATAATGGCGGTTTTCGCCAGAATTCACGCCAAACCATGGAATTAGCCAAGTCTTTCGAGCCCGCCGACATTGAACAGTTCTGGCGCAGCGAGTGGGAAAAGCGCGGGTATTTCGCCGCCTCCACCGACGCCGACAAACCGTCGTTCAGCATCCAGCTGCCGCCGCCGAACGTGACGGGCACCCTGCACATGGGCCATGCGTTCAACCAGACCATCATGGATGGCCTGACCCGCTACTACCGCATGCGCGGCTATAACACCGCCTGGATCCCCGGCACCGACCACGCCGGCATCGCCACCCAGATCGTGGTCGAACGCCAGCTCGACGCCCAGAAAATCTCGCGCCATGACCTCGGCCGCGAAAAATTCGTCGCCAAGGTCTGGGAGTGGAAGGAAAAGTCGGGCAACATCATCACCGGCCAGATGCGCCGCCTGGGCGCCTCCGCCGACTGGGCGCGCGAATACTTCACGATGGACGAGACGCGCTCGACCGCGGTCACCGAAGTCTTCGTGCGCCTGTTCGATCAAGGCCTGATCTACCGCGGCAAACGCCTCGTGAACTGGGACCCGGTGCTGGGCACCGCGGTGTCCGACCTCGAAGTCGTGCAGGAAGAGGAAGACGGCTTCATGTGGTTCATCCAGTACCCGCTGGCCGACGGCAGCGGCCACATGACGGTCGCCACCACCCGCCCCGAGACCCTGCTCGGCGACGTCGCGGTGGCGGTCGATCCGACCGACGAGCGCTACACTGCGTTGGTCGGCAAGATGCTGGCGCTGCCGCTCACCGGCCGCGCAATCCCGATCATCGCCGACGCGTACGCCGACAAGGAATTCGGCACCGGCTGCGTGAAGATCACCCCGGCCCACGACTTCAACGACTACGCGGTCGGCCAGCGCCACAAGCTGCCCCAGATCTGCGTGCTGACGCTGGACGCGAAAATCAGCGACGAGGCGCCAGCCGCCTACCGCGGCATGGACCGCTACGCCGCGCGCAAGCGGATCGTGGCCGACCTCGACGCCCTCGGCCTGCTGGTCGAGACGCGCCCGCACAAGCTGCAGGTGCCGCGCGGCGACCGTACCGGGGTGGCGATCGAACCGATGCTGACCGACCAGTGGTTCGTCGCGATGAGCAAACCAGCGCCCGACGGCACTTACTTCCCCGGCAAATCGATCGCCGAAGTCGCGCTCGAAAAAGTCGCCAGCGGCGAGATCAAGTTCGTGCCCGAGAACTGGAGCACCACCTACAACCAGTGGCTCAACAACATCCAGGACTGGTGCATCTCGCGCCAGCTGTGGTGGGGCCACCGCATCCCGGCCTGGTACGACGACGCCGGCAATATCGTGGTCGCGCGCAGCGAGGAAGAAGCGCAGGCCAAGGCCAAGGCAGCCGGCATCACGGGCGCGCTGCGGCGCGACGACGACGTGCTCGACACCTGGTTCTCGTCGGCGCTGGTGCCCTTCTCCACCATGGGCTGGCCGGAAGACACGCCGGACATGAAGATGTTCCTGCCCTCGTCGGTGCTGGTCACCGGCTTCGACATCATCTTCTTCTGGGTCGCGCGGATGGTCATGATGACCGCCCATTTCACCGGCAAGGTGCCGTTCGAGACGGTCTACGTGCACGGCCTGGTGCGCGATTCGAGCGGCCAGAAGATGTCCAAATCGAAGGGCAACACGCTCGACCCGATCGACCTGATCGACGGTATCGACGTCGAGTCGCTGGTCGCCAAGCGCACCACCGGCTTGATGAATCCGCGCGACGCCGAAAAGATCGCCAAGGCCACCCGCAAGGAATTCCCCGAAGGGATCGCGGCCTACGGCACCGACGCCGTGCGCTTCACCATGGCCAGCTACGCTTCGCTGGGCCGCAACATCAATTTCGACCTCGGCCGCGCCGAAGGCTACCGCAACTTCTGCAACAAGATGTGGAACGCGACCCGCTTCGTGCTGATGAACACCGAAGGCAAGGACTGCGGCGCGCCGAACCAGGCCGACCTGTCGCAGGCCGACAAGTGGATCATCTCGCTGATGCAGCGCGCCGAGGCCGAGGTGGTCAAAGGCTTCGAAGACTACCGCTTCGATAACATCGCCGCCGCCATCTACAAGTTCGTGTGGGACGAGTACTGCGACTGGTACCTCGAAGTGGCCAAGGTCCAGGTCCAGCAGGGCACGGAAGGCCAGCAGCGCGCCACCCGCAACACCCTGCTGCGCGTGCTCGAAGTGGTGCTGCGCCTGGCACATCCGGTGATCCCGTTCGTGACCGAGGCGCTGTGGCAGACCGTCGCGCCGCTGGCCGGCAAAGCGCTCGATGCGGCCGGCGATTCGATCATGCGCCAGCCGTATCCGCTGCCGAACATCGCGCTGATCGACGACGACGCCGAAGGCTGGATGGCGCAGCTCAAGGCGCTGATCGACGCCACCCGCAACCTGCGCGGCGAGATGCAGATTTCGCCGTCGCTGCGGGTGCCGCTGATCGTGGAAGCGGCGGACGCCGCCGACAAGGCGCGGCTGCAGGCGTTCGCGCCCTACATCCAGATGCTGGGCAAGCTGTCGGAAGTGAACATCGTCGATGCGCTGCCGGAATCGCCGGCCGCGGTGTCGATCGTCGGCACCACCAAGTTGATGCTCAAGGTCGAGATCGACGTCGCCGCCGAACGCGAGCGCCTGGCGAAGGAGATCGCGCGCATCGAGGGCGAGATCGCCAAGGTCAACGGCAAGTTGGGCAACGAGAGCTTCGTGGCGCGCGCGCCGGCGGCGGTGGTGGCGCAGGAGAACGAACGGCTGGTCAACTTCTCCGCCACGATCGCCAAGTTACGAGAGCAATTCGCGAAACTACCAGTCGCCTGACCAGGCGCCTAACTTCTCGGAGGGGTCGGATATGCGTCATTTGCTAGCTGTTCCTGTGGTGGGTGTGCTTGCTGCCTTGCTGGCGCTGCCCGGCGCCTGGGCCCAGGACGGCTCGCCCGTCGGCCTGTGGAAGAGCATCGACGACGTCAGCGGCAAGCCGAAGGCGCTGATCCGGATCAGCGAGAACCGGGGCGAGCTGCAGGGCCGGATCGAAAAGCTGTTCCGCCCGCCCGAGGCCGAGCAGAACCCGCTCTGCACGCGCTGCGAGGGGGCCAACAAGGACCAGCCGGTGCTCGGCATGGTGTTCATGTCGGGCCTGAAGAAGGCCGGCGACGACTACAGCGGCGGCGAAATCCTCGACCCCGACAACGGCAAGGTCTACAAGAGCAAGGTCACGCTGATCGACGGCGGCAGGAAGCTCAGCGTGCGCGGTTACGTCGGTATCCCGATGCTGGGCCGCTCGCAGGTCTGGCTGCGGCAGGAGTAATCGCAGCCCAGTCTCATTCGGGCACCAGTTCGATGCGAATCTTGCGGCCCAGCGCGGTGGCGGCGCTGGCCAGGGTTGTCAATGTGAGGCTGGGATCGGTCTCGTCCAGCAAGCGGTTAAGCGCTGCCCTGCTGGTGCCCATTTTGGCCGCGAGCGCCGTCTTGCTCAGCTTCCGGTCCTTCATTCCTTGCGCGATTTGCCAGGCGATCACCCGCTTGACGGCAACCGCCGTCACCTCTTCAAGGACCGATTCTTCCGCGAGGAATTGGTCGAAGTCAGTGCCGATGTTCTGTTTTTTCATTCCGCGCTCATTTCAATCTACGCCTTGCAATCTCGAAGTCCGCAGGTGGAGTACGCAGCGATTTCTTGATAAAACCATGCAGCAACACCATCGTGTGATCTTCGACGGTAAACAGGATGCGCGCCATTCGACCTTGCAGACCGCTCCGCGATTCCCATAAGCCGGCCTTCATCTTGCGTACCAACGGCATGCCAAGCGGCCAGCCGAACTGGATTGTCTTGATATCCTCGCCAATTGTTTTCCTGTCGATTGGCGTCAAGGTGCGAAGCCACTCTCGCACAGGCTCGGCGCCGCTATCCGATCGATAAAATGCGACACGTAGTATAGGATCAGGCATACCGAACGTACCATTTTTGGTACGATTTATCAAATGAATTCGGTATCGATTGTCTACCGCATCAAATGCACGCGCGTTGCGCTGGACTTTATCCGCG
>DASRXO010000082.1:0-8131 GCA_035654095.1 Telluria sp. | reverse complement strand
GCTCGGACCAGCGCGTTTCCATGTCCTTGGCCTGCTTGGACAGCACGTCCTGGGCCGGCATGCCGTCGTCGAGGGTGTTGAGCACCTTGTTGGCGGCCTGCTCGGTCAGGCTGGCCACGTATTCGAGGCGGTCCTGGGCATCCACGATCTGGGACGAGGCCTCGGTCAGCGCCTTGTCGTAGCCCAGCTCGCGCAGCGAATCGTGCAGCAGGCGGACGATGCCGCCCAGCCGCTCGAACATCGGCTTGTCGGCCGGGTTGACTTCGGCGCCCTCGGCGCCGCCGGCATCCGCTTCGGCGGCCGGCTGCGCGGCGGCGATCGGGGCGGCCGGGCGGGCGGACGACACCTGGTCGAACAGCGCCTCCATGTCGTCGTCATCGGCCGCGGCCGGTGCGGAAGCGACGGCAACCGCGGCCGCGGGCGCCGGCGCGCTGGCGCGTTGCGCAGACACTTCCTCGAATAGTGCGTCGAAATCATCAGCGGCGTTGGTCATATCCCTGCTTCTCCATAAATTGTAAAGTTCGCGATGAAACTTTGTATCCGGTTGGTGCTGTGCGAGTTTTAGGCAGAGCAGATCGTGGCCAACTACGCCGCGCATACGCGAGTTTAGCAGCGCCGTTGCCGTTGGTAAATCACTGTGGGCGCCACCAGCCTCTTTGCCGGGCGAAACTTATCCCCTAGACAATTAAAACCCGATCTTTGTTACCCTTTTCGCACGGCAAGTGTTGTATTTTGTTATCTTACCATCGACTATGCACGCCAAAATGTCCTTGGGAGCAATAAATTGCGCCAATCAATTTGAGGAAGATCAATCGTTTGCGTTCTATCAATAGGCGAAAGGTGAACTACAATACAGTTATGAGTATGCCCCCAGGGAGGACTACCATGTACCGGAAAATTCTGATCACCACCGATGGTTCAGCCGTGTCGAAGCATACGGCTTGTGCGGGCGTCAAGTTCGCCCAGCAGATGGGGGCCGAGGTACTGGCCCTGTTCGTTGCCCCCGAGTATCAATACCCCGTCTATGTGGAAATCATCCCACCTTCCTATCCCAGCGAGGAAGAATACATCGAGCAAATGAAGCGGATGGGCAATGAACACCTGGGCTCGATCATGCGTTCGGCCGAGCAGCTGGGCGTCAAGGCCACCGCGTTCACCGCGTTCTCCGACGCCACCGCCTTGAAGATCGTCGACGTGGCCGAGGAACAGGGGTGCGACCTGATTTTCATGGGCTCGCACGGGCGTAGCGGCTGGGGCCAGTTACTGCTCGGCAGTGTCACCAACAAGGTCTTGTCGCACACGCTGAAGCCGGTGCTGGTGCACCGCCTGATCAAGGAGCCCGGCACCTAAGCTCGCGCCGGCCCGCCCGTCAACCTAGTAAACTTGCTATTGCGGGAAACCGCAAGGCAGGCCTACGCTTGCGCATAGCCAATGACCGCAGACAACGACCCCATGATTCGCATTGTCATTGCCGACGACCATACGATCATGCGCGAAGGACTCAAGCGCATCCTCGATGGGGCGCCCGACATCGATATCGTCGGCGAAGCCATCAATGGCTTCGAGGTGCTCGCGCATGTGCGCCAGGGCGGTTTCGACCTGTTGCTGCTCGATTTGTCGATGCCGGGCCGCAGCGGGGTCGACCTGATCCGCCAGATCCGCAGCGAGGCGCCCAAGCTGGCGATCCTGATCCTTACCATGCACGAGGAAGAACAGTATGCGGTGCGCGCGATCCGCGCCGGCGCCCAGGGCTACCTGACCAAGGAAAGCGCGGGCACCCAGCTGGTGGGGGCGATCCGCAAGGTGGCCTCGGGCCGGCCCTACATCAGCACCGAGGTGGCCGAGCAGTTGGCGCTGAACATCATGACGCCGAATGAGCAGTTGCTGCACAAACAGTTGTCGGACCGTGAGTTCGAGGTATTTTCGCTGCTGGTGGCGGGCCGCTCGATCACCGAAATCGCCAACAGCCTGCACTTGAGCGTGAAGACCGTCAGCACCCACAAGACCCGCATCATGCAGAAGATGAGCATGAGCTCGCTGTCGGAAATGGTGCAGTACGCGGTGGCGCACAAACTGCTGTCGCCTTTCAAAACCTGAACGACGAAAGATTTTAGACACCGGCGCCGCGTTTTCGTGCCGATCAATGTCAGTTCGCCGTGTCTTTCCCGCTGGATCTATTTGTCTCGGGCGCCAGGCGGGTGCTGCGCTTTTCCCTCTGTGTGTGCTGCTGATAGTCGGAGGAATCCTACAACCACGCGTCCTGTCCTACCTACAGAATCAGCGTTCGCTGATATCAATGCCGGACTCGTGTTGGCATACTGAATTCAGCGTTTCGACTTGCTCGCCGTTCATTTCTCCGGCCTCAGCCAGCCCTGTCGCGCTGATCCATCACTCTTTTTTTCAGGCACCGGTCCGCGAACTTCAGATCGCTGCCGAACCAGTGATTGCCTGCAGCCTCAAATAGTTAGTAACTTTTAGGAGATGAGCATGCTGCCTTCGCCAACGCCAGAACCACGCCCCGCCACCACTTCCACCCTGCACTCTTCGCCGATGGAAGCTGGCCGTCAACGCCAGGGCCGGCTGTGGTCGAACCTCAAGGAAGTCTGCGACTTGCTGCACATCACCGCCGCCGTTTCCGTCACGACCGAAGAACTGCTGTTCCAGCACGTGCAGTTCAAAACCGGGCAACGCGTCCATACCATCGGGCAAGCGTTCGATACCCTGTACATCGTCAACTCCGGCTTCCTCAAGACCGTGCTCATCGACGAGTTCGGCAACGAGCAGGTGCTCAGCTTTCCGATGAAGGGCGACATGCTCGGCGTCGATGGCATCCACACCCGCCACTACGCGTCGGAGGCGGTGGCGCTGTCCGACTGCGACTTGATCTTGCTGCCCTTCAAGAAGCTCACCGCGCTCGGCCGGGTCCACCTCGAACTCGAAAATGTCATGTACGGCGTGATGAGCCGCGAACTGGTGCGCGAGCAAGCCATGATCGGCATGCTGGGCGCGCTCAGCGCCGAAGCGCGCGTGGCGCGTTTCCTGGTCTCGCTGGCCGACCGTTTCGCCGCGATGGGTTACTCGAGCAAATTGTTCAACCTGCGCATGACGCGCCACGAAATCGGCAGCTACCTCGGCCTCACGCTCGAGACCGTCAGCCGCACCTTGTCGGCCTTCAACGAAATCGGCCTGATCACGGTCGACCAGCGCACCATCGGCATCAAGGACGCCGACGCGCTCAAGACCTTGCGCCGCCTGCCGCCCTCGCGTTCGCGCGCCAAGCAGAGCAGCGCCGCCAAGCAGAAGGGCGAACTCGAACAGCCGGGCGACGGCGCGGTGCTCGCCACCGTCTGATCGCGGCCGCCCCAAGGCAAAAAGCCGGCGTCCCTCACGGGTGCCGGCTTTTTTCATGCCACCCCTGCCCTATTGGTCGCGCGTCAGCACGCCGTTGTTGAGCCTGACCTTCTCGCCGACCCGCAAGCCCGGATCATTTTCGTAAGGCACAACCTGACTGCCGCCGCCGACAAAGCGGATCACCACTTCGTAATGCTGGGTGCGATTCGCATTGCGCTCGATGTTGCGGCCCGCATAGGCGCCGCCCGCCGCGCCGGCCAGCTCGGCCGCCGTGCGGCCGTTGCCGCTGCCGACCTGGCTGCCCAGCAAGGCGCCGACCACGCCGCCGCCGATGGCGCCGAGGTAGCTGCCCTCGCCATTCACCTGCACCACGTTGATCGCCTCCACCGTCGCGCAATTGGTGCAGTAGCGCGCCACGCGCGGCTGCGGCGCCGGCGTCGCGGCGGCTACCCGCAGCGGCTTGCCGAGGGTCGCGGTGGCCAGCCGGCCGTCGGCCGCGCGCATGGTCGCGGTCACCGCGCTGTTGGCGCCGATGCGGTCGGCGCGCCGGATGGTGTAGCTGCCGCTGTACTCGCCGGGCCGCACTTCGGGCAGGAAGAAGGTGCCGCGGGTACCGCTGATGGTCATGTCCACCTTGGCGCCCGGCGTGCCATAGACCGAGAAGACCAGCTCGTTGCCGGGGCTCAGGTCGTCGTTCGGCTGGATCTCGAAGCGTTCGATGCGCGGCAACCCGGCGAGCTCGCCGCGGCGTGGCTGGGCATGCCTGCCGACGCCGCGCAGCAGCGACTCGCTGAGCACGCCGCTGGCGACCTGGTTGCCGACCCGCAGGTTGGCCGTCACCGCGCTGTTGCCGGTGATATGGTCGCGGGTGCCGATGGTATAGACGCCTTCGTACTGGCCCGGCTCGGTTTCGGTCAGGGTCAGGTTGCGGTTGGCGCCCGTGATGTGCAGGACCGCGGTGCCGCCCGGCGTGCCGTACACATCGAAATTGAGCTCGACGCCGGGCGCGATACGCCGCACCTCGTCGACATTGAAGCCGCGGATCACCGGGCTGCCGTAGGCGCCGGACGGCGTGTTGAACTGCTGCGCCTGCGCGGGGGTGGCCAGCGTCATCGAAAACAGCGGCAGCACCGCCATCAGCCCCGCGAATAGTTGTTGTGTGGTTTTGATGATGCTCTCCTCGGTTGTCTGCTCGGCCGCGCTGAAACTTTCCAGCGGCCCACACAACTTACGCCGGGCGCGTCTTTACGTCCGTACGTTGGCGTACACAGTGCACCGCCTCGCCCGAGCTCACGTAGACCGCGTCGTCCGGTGCCGGCGCCAGCAGGTGGCCGCCGGTGAAGGCGCCGAACGCGGGCAGGATCATGCGCGCGGCGCCGACCACGAAGCACGGCAGCCGCAGCGAATCGACACGCGTGGACAGCAGGTAGGCCGGATGCACATGGCCGGCCAGCGCATAGCCGGGCGCCGCGATATCGGGGTGATGGCAGAACCAGAACGGCCCGAGCGGATGCGGTTCGTCGACCAGCTCGATGCCGAGCGCGCTGGCGGGATCGCCCGCATGGCGGTCGTGATTGCCGCGCACCAGGGTCAGCGCCAGGCCCGGATGGCGCGAGCGCCAGGCCAGCATCGCCCGCTGCGTGGCGCTCGCATGCGCCGCGCGCGCGTGCAGGAAGTCGCCGAGGAAGACGATGCGCCCGATCTCGTACTGCGCCAGCAGGGCGTCCAGCACATCGAGGTTTTGCGACGTGGTCCCGCGCGGCACCGGCACGCCCTGCGCGCGGAACGAGGCCGCTTTGCCGAAGTGGATATCGGCCACCACCAGCAGCTTCTCGCGCGGCCAGTAGAGCGCCTTTTGCGCCAGCAGCAGCACGGTTTCGCCGGCCACGACGATCGCGCGCGCGCTCATGCGGCGGCCGCTTTTTCGAGTTCGCGCACCATGCGCGCCACGCGGTCCGACAGCTTCTCGGTGCTGACCTTTTCGCGGAAGCGCTCGACCATCAGCGCGAAGCCGAACGGCGTGGCGCGCTTGACTTCGCGGAAGGCCACGCTGCGCGCATGCAGTTCTTCGAGCGTCTCGCGCAGGCGCGTGAGTTCGAGCTCCTGTTCCATCACTTCACGCTGCGCCTGCGTCAGCAACAGGTTGCCGGCATCGTGCCTGCGGAAGACTTCGAAGAACAGCGAGGACGAGGCCTGCACCTGGCGGTTGCTCTTCGGCTGGCCCGGGTAGCCCTGGAACACCAGCCCCGCGATGCGCGCCACTTCGCGAAAGCGCTGCTGCGAGAGCTGGGTCGCGTTCAGGCTCTCGAGCACATCGTCGAGCAGGCCTTCGGTAGCGAGCAGGCCGACCTGCGCGCCGTTCTCGCCGGCGAACACGCGCGCCCAGTCCACCGCCTCCGCCGCCAGCAGTTCGAAGCCGTAATCGTTGATCGCGATCGAGAAGGTGATCGGCTGCTGGCGCCCGATGCGGTAAACGAACAGCGAGGCCAGTCCCATGTGCACCGAGCGGCCGGCGAAGGGATACACGAACAGGTGATAGCCCTCGCGGCTCTTCATCGACTCGATCACCAGCGTGTCGATGGTGGGCAGCGCCGACCAGCGCTGCTGGATCTCGAGCAGCGGCTTGAGCGCCTCCATCTCCGGTCCGTCGAACCGGCCCAGGCTCGCCAGCCGCAGCTGTTCGAGCGCGGCGTGCCCCAGTTCGGACGACAGCGGCATCTTGGCGCCCTGCCAGCGCGACACCGCGCCGCGGCTGCCGGTGGCGCGCTTCACGAACGCGGTCATCTCGTGCACCCGCACGAATTCGAGGATGCGGCCGCCGAACAGGAAATGGTCGCCCGCCTTCAGGCGCGAGATGAAGGACTCCTCGACGCTGCCGATTCGCCCGCCGCTCATGTACTTGACCTGCACGCTGGCGTCCGACACGATGGTGCCGATGCCCATCCGGTGCCGGCGTCCGATCGCCACGTCGGGCACGCGGTACACGCCCTCTTGGTCCGGCAGCACGCGCCGGTATTCGGGATACACGGTCAGGCTCTGGCCGCCGCGCGCCACGAAATCGAGCGCCCACTGCCACTCCTCGTCGCTCAGCGCGCGATACGACCAGGCGCTGCGCACCTCGGCCAGCAGCTGGCCGGAGCGAAAGCCGCCGCCCAGCGCCACCGTCACCAGGTGCTGGACCAGCACGTCGAACGGCTTGTTGGGCACCAGCCGTGCCTCGATGCGGCGCGCGGCCACCGCTTGTTTGGCGCCGGCCGCTTCCAGCAGTTCGAGGCTGTTGGTCGGCACCAGCGTCACGCGCGAGATGCGCCCGGGCGCGTGGCCGCTGCGGCCCGCGCGCTGCAGCAGGCGCGCGATGCCCTTCGCGCTGCCGATCTGCAGCACCCGTTCGACCGGCAGGAAGTCGACGCCGAGGTCCAGGCTGGCGGTGCAGATCACCGCTTTCAGCGCGCCCTTTTTGAGCCCGGCCTCGACCCAGTCGCGCACCTCGCGGTCGAGCGAACCGTGATGCAGCGCGATCAGGCCGGCCCATTCCGGTTTCGCCTCGAGGACGTTCTGGTACCACAGCTCCGATTGCGAACGCGTGTTGGTGAACACCAGCGTCGCGTTGAAGCGGTCGATCTCGCCGACCACCGCCGGCAGCATCTGGATGCCGAGGTGGCCGCCCCACGGGAAGCGCGCCACGTTCTCCGGAATCAGGGTGTCGACCCGGATCTCCTTGCGCAGGTCCCCCTCGACCAGCACGCCCTTGCCTTCGCCCAGCAGCACCGCGCGCGCCAGCTCGAGATTGCCCATCGTCGCCGACAGGCCCCACACCACCAGCTCGGGGCGCCAGTGCCGCAAGCGCGCCAGCGCCAGCTGCACCTGTACGCCGCGCTTGCTGCCCATCAGCTCATGCCACTCGTCGACGATGACCATGTCGAGGCGCGCGAATTGGGCCTCGGCCGCGGCGTGGCTAAGCAGCAGCGACAGGCTCTCGGGCGTGGTGATCAGCGCCGACGGCAGGCTGCGCGCCTGGCGCGCGCGCTCGGCCGAACCGGTGTCGCCGGTGCGCGCGCCGATGCTCCATCCAGGCGACAGCGCGGCGGCCGATTCCTCCAGCGCGCGCTGAGTGTCGGCGGCCAGCGCGCGCATCGGCGTGATCCATAACACGCGCAGGCCCTTGCCCGGCATGGCGCCGCGCAGCAGTGCCGCGAACCACACCGCGTAGGTCTTGCCGGCGCCGGTGTTCGCGTGCAGCAGGCCCGATTCGCCGGCCAGCGCGGCGCGCCACACCGCGCGCTGGAACGGAAACACCTTCCAGCCGCGCGCGGCGAACCAGGCATCGACGGCTTGCGCCATGCGGCTCTTGCTCATGGCCCGGCGCTGGCCAGCAGGCCCTTAAGCGTATCGAGTGTGTCGGCATCGTCGATGCTCTTGTCGTCGCGCTTGCGCAGGATGCGCGGGAAGCGCACCGCGATGCCGGCCTTGTGCCGGCTCGACAGCGCGATCCCTTCGAAGCCGATCTCGAACACCATGGTCGGCCGCACGCTGCGCACCGGACCGAACTTCTCGATGGTGGTCTTGCGGATCGCGTTGTCGACCAGCGCGATCTCGGCGTCGGTCAGCCCCGAGTAGGCTTTGGCGAACGGCACCAGCTTGCGCTCGGCGACTGGCAGGTCGAGTGGAAGTACGACGGCATCCGCGCCCAGTTGGTGCGGCGCGGCGGCCAGAACTTCCTGTGGTCGCGCGGCGAGGACATGATCACCGAGCGCTTCCCGGAAATCGCCGCGCTGCGCCT
>DASRXO010000081.1:0-3579 GCA_035654095.1 Telluria sp. | reverse complement strand
AAGGAGCAGATGATCTTGCGCACCCGCTTCGCCTTGAGCAGCGCGGCCAGGCCGGTGTCGCCGTTGCCCGCGTTGTTGTTCACCACCGTCAGCTCGCGCGCGCCCTGCGCGATCAGCGCGTCGATCAGCAGCGAAGGCATGCCGGCGTTGCCGAAACCGCCAATCAGCACGGTCGCGCCGTCGGGGATGTCGGCCACCGCGAGCGCCGCGGAGGCACAGGTCTTGTCGATCACGCTTGGTCTCCTGATTTGACTTTGTGCGTTAATCGCACTAATGTTTGGTGATAGCACACACACGAATCGAGTGTATCGGCTGCCTCCGGCCGGCGCAAGTAGGCCGCGCCGATTGTGTGCGGTCGCCGAACGCAATCTCCACGAAAGCTTCGCATGCCCCGCCTGCCCGCCACACCCGCCGCGCCGGAAGCGCCGCCCGCCCTGACCATCGCCCAGGAAATCGACGCCCTGACCGATCCGAATTTCATGACCTCGCTGGCGCGAGGGCTGGCCGTGCTGCGCGCCTTCAGCGACCAGCGCCGCCACCTGACCATCGCCCAGATCACCCACAAGACCGGGATCCCGCGCGCGGCCGTGCGGCGCTGCCTGCACACGCTCAAGCAGCTGGGCTACGCCGACTCCGAGGGGAATAATTTTTCGCTCAAGCCGAAAGTCCTCACGCTCGGTTACTCGTATTTATCGTCGACGCCGCTGACGGTGTCGACCGCTCCCTACCTGAACCACATCAGCCGCGCGCTCAACGAATCGTGCTCGCTCGCGGTCCTCGACGGTAACGAGGTGCTGTACGTGGCGCGCTCGGCGACCTCGCGCATCATGTCGGTCTCGCTCAACACCGGCAGCCGGCTGCCCGCGTATTGCACCTCGCTGGGCCGGGTGATGCTGGCCGCCCTGCCCGAAGATGCGCTCGACGCCTACTTCGGCCAGGTCAAGCTCAAGGCGTTCACCCCGCATACCGTGGTGTCGCTCAAGCGCCTGCGCGAGATCCTGGCCGCGGTGCGCGCCGGCGGCTACGCGCTCAACGACGAAGAGCTCGAGATCGGCCTGCGCTCGATCGCGGTGCCGGTGCGTGGCGCCTCGGGCCAGGTGGTGGCCGCGCTCAACGTCAGCGCGCAGGCCGCGCGCGTATCGGTGCGCCAGATGCTCGACACCATGCTGCCGGTGCTGCGCCAAGGCAGCGCCGAACTGTCGGTGCTGCTGCCCTGAGAGGCCTCTCATCCTAGCGTTTGGTCGCGGCGAGGAACGCCTTGACCCATTTGTCCTGCAGATCGAGGGCCTGCGCCGGATCGATCATCTTGAGCCGGACGTCGCCGATCGGCGATGGCAGCTTCCTGCTGGTCGGCACGAAGTACTGCTTGGCCAGTATCTCCTGGCCCTCGTTCAGCACGAAGTCGTAGAACAGCGCGGCGGTGTTCGGGTGCGGCGCGTTCTTCAGCATCGCGAGGGTGCTGAACTGCGCGATCACCGGCTGGATCAGCCAACCCTCGATCGGCGCGCCCTTGGCCTTGAGCTGGCCCGGATTCCAGCTGTACACCGATAGGGCCAGCGGCACTTCGCCGGACGCCACCAGGGAGGCCAACAGCGAATGTCCCTTACGCACCGACATACCGTTGGCCGCGATGATTTCGTTCAGCAGCTTGGCGCCTTGCGGCTCGCCCAGCGCTTCGCTCAGCGCGGCGAACCAGGCCTGGTCTTCCGCCTCCACACCCAGCCGGCCCTTCCATTTCGGGTCGAGCAGGTCGCGGTAGGTCTTGGGCAGTTCTTCCGGTTTGACCTTGGCGGTGTTGTAGGCCGCCGAGTAGACGTCGAGCGTGATGCCGACCCACTCCTTGTGCGGCGCCAGCGCGTTCGGCATCAGGTCCTTCAAATACGGCGAGGCCACCGGCATCAGCAGGCGCTCGCGGTGCGCGGCCTCGTTTTCGGGCGCGTTGTTCTGCACCACGTCGACCGCGTACTTGCCGGCGCGCGCTTCGCTGCTGATGCGCTGCAGGATATTCTCCGAGCCCGAGCGCCAGGCCGTGACCTTGATGTCGTACTTCTTGCTGAAGGCCTCGGTCAGCAGGATCAGCTGCGAATAGGCGTGGTAGACGCTCAAGCCGCCTTCCTTCTTCGCGCCCTCGATCAGGCGCTCGGTGCGGTCGCTGCCCTGGTAGGTGGCGATTTCCTGCAGCGTCAGCGGGCCCTTGGCGGCGGCCAGCGCGCTCGCGCCGCAGGCCGCCAGCAGCACCAGGGCGCGCAGGGATGTGAGGATAGGTGTCAGCACTTTTGTCTCCAGTGGAATCGTCGTTCCATTTATCAGAGCATGTCGCGTCCGGCCGCGCGGTATACCTTGCGCCGCAAGAATTCGAAATTGATCGCGTACTGCTCGGCGCGGACGATGGTGTCGTGCAGGCGTTCGATGTTATCGGGCGCGAACTGCTCGCCAATGCCGCCGGCCGCCTGCGCCAGCAGCTGGATGCGGCAGGCGTTATCGAGCATGATCGCGAGGATCACCGACTCTTCGACCGTCGCGCCGACCACCGCCACGCCATGATTGCGCAGCATGACCGCCTTGTGCGGACCGAGCGCCTTGGCCACGCCGACGCCCATGTCGCGCGTGCGGATCAGCTCCATCGTCTCGGTGTAGTACGGCACGCCGTCGGCGAAGGCGGCGCCGGGCTGGCTGATCGGCAGCACCTGGCTGCCGGTCGCGCTGAGGGCGACCGCATGGTCGGGATGCGAGTGGATCACGCTGCTCACGTCGGGCCGCGCGCGGAAGATCTCGGAGTGGATGAACACCTCGCTGTGGCGGCGCCCGCCGCCGCCGACCTTCTCGCCATCGAGATTGCAGATGACGATGTTCTGCATCGTGATTTCGTCGAAGCCGAAGCTGTGCGGCTTCATGAAGAACAGCTCGGGATTGCCCGGCACCCGCACAGAAATATGGCCGCGGGTCAGGTCGCCCTGCCCCGCCGCTTCCAGTATCAGGCCGCCATCAATCAGCTTTTGCCTGGCTTGCTGCTCGCTCAATTCGACCTTCTGGCTGTCCATGCTGTCTCCTCCTTGGGTGTTGAACAGTTTCTTTCTCGGGAATGACGGCGCTCTCCTGGCATTCCACCATCGACCGTTTAATACATGCCTGCCGGTTCGCGTGCCGGCTTGGCCTGGGTGCCGCGTTCGCCTTCGAAAATGTCCACCAGCTCGGACGCGATCGGCGAGTACTTGGCGTGCGTGCGCAGCATGAAGCTGGCGAAGCCGTCGCTGTTGTGGTGCTTCTTCTTTTCGTTCGGCAGGTCGATGCGCACGTCGCGCTGCGGGTCGCGCAACACGCCCATCGGGTCGATGCCGCTCTCGACTTTCTTCAGCTCGCGCTTGAGCACCTTGCGGTACATCGCCACGCCGCGGTCGGAGGCGCCGAGGTGCTCTTGCGTGCGGTCGGCGATCGTACCCTGCGAGATCCAGGCCATCATGTCCTGGCCGTCGACGTTATCGACGATGAATTCGCCTTTCGCATCGACGAAGGGCACCTCGTAGGTATGCACCTTGGCGGTCAGGTGGGCCGGCACCGTCACGCCTTTCGGCGGCACGC
>DASRXO010000080.1:0-3477 GCA_035654095.1 Telluria sp. | reverse complement strand
GACCTGGTCAACCTGTCCAAGAACCATCCCGAGCGCGCCTATGCTTCGCGCCAGTCGGCGCAATTGGCGCGCACGCAGCTGGCCGCGCTCGGCTTCCCGCCCGACCGGCTCGACGCGGTCGCGCATGCGATCGAGACCCACAGCTTTTCGGCCGCCCTGCCGCCGCAGACCATCGAAGCACAGATCGTGCAGGACGCCGACCGCCTCGACGCCCTCGGCGCGGTGGGACTGGCGCGCCTGTTCTACACCGCCGGCCGCATGGGCAGCGCGCTGGCCGATCCGGCCGATCCGCTGGGCGAACGGCGCCCGCTCGACGACCGCGCCTTCGCGCTCGACCACATTGTCGTCAAGCTGGCCGCGCTGCCGGCGATGATGCAGACGCCGGCCGGACGCGCACTGGCCGAGCGGCGGCTGGCGCAACTGACCGCCTTCCGCGCCGATTTTGCCGCCGAATGGGGCGCCGCCGCCTGATGCGTTAAACTACCGCATCCCATTCTCGCGCCCTTGCCGGGCTGACTTTCATGACCAGCAGCCCCGCCCTGCCACAGACCCGCCCCGGCAACCTTAATTTCGTCCTCGTTTGCGTATTCATCGACATGCTCGGCATCGGCCTGATCGTGCCGGTGCTGCCGCTGCTGGTGGGCGAATTCGTGCACGCGCGCGACGAGCAGGCGATGTGGTTCGGGATCATGTCGATGGTGTTCGGCCTGATGCAGTTCATCTTCATGCCGATGCTGGGCGCGATCAGCGACCGCGTCGGCCGCCGTCCGGTGCTGATGTATTCGATGGCGGGCATGTGCATCAACTTCCTGGCCACGGCCTGGGCGCCGACGCTGGCCTTCCTGTTCCTCGGCCGGGTGATCGGCGGCATGTCGTCGGCCAGCATGTCGGTCGCGTCGGCCTACGCCTCCGACATCTCGACCCACGAGAATCGCGCCAAGAGCTTCGGCAAGGTGGGCGCCGCCTTCGGCCTCGGTTTCATCTGCGGCCCGATGCTGGGCGGCCTGCTCGGCAGCGTCAACCTGCACTTGCCGTTCTACGTGGCCGCCGGCCTGTCGGCCGCCAATCTCGCCTACGGCTACTTCATGGTGCCCGAGTCGCTGCCGGCCACGCAGCGCGCGCCGTTCGCGCTGGCCAAGATCAACCCCTTCGCCTCGCTGCGCAAACTGCTGCGCCGCACCGAAATCCGCGGCCTGGTCGCGGTCTACGCGCTGATGACGTTCGCCCAGATGATGCTGCAGACGACCTGGGTGCTGTACACCACCTTCCGCTTCGACTGGACCCCGCGCGACAACGGCATCGCCCTGTTCTGCGTGGGCGTGTCGGCGGCGGTGGTGCAGGCCGGCCTGCTGTCGGTGCTGATGAAGCGCTTCGGCGAAGTGCGCCTGTCGCTGCTTGGGCTGCTGTCGGGCTGCATCACCTATATGCTGTACGGCCTGGCCACCCATGGCTGGATGATGTACGTGTTCATCCTGTGTAACCTGCTGGCCTTCGCGGCCGGCCCTGCGCTGCAGGGCATCATCTCGAAATCGTCGGCCGCCAGCGAACAGGGCGAGCTCATGGGATCGCTGCAGTCGATCAGCAGCCTCGGCATCATCGTCATGCCGCTGGTCGGCACCGCGATCCTGGGCGCCGTCAGCCATTTGCCGCCGCAGGACTGGCGCATCGGCAGCACCTTCTTCGTGTGCGCGGCTATGCAGGCGCTGGCCATCGTGGTCGCCCGGCGCTACTTCACCGCGCATCACCTGGCCGCCTGACGCGCAACGGGGCAGCCCTCCATGCGTGCGCTTTCCGTCCTTGGTTCGCTGCTGGCGCTGCCCGCGCTGGCGCACGCGGCGTGTACCCGCCCTTTCAGCGTACCGATGTCGCCGACCGGCTCGAGCGTGGCCGTCAGCGGCCGTTCGGTGGGCGGGGTCTATCCCGAACTGCTGCGCGCGATCGGCGCCCGGAGCGGCTGCGCCTTCACGTTCTCGATCGTGCCGCGCGCACGCCAGGAGGCGCTGTTCGAAACCGGCCAGGCCGACCTGCTGCTGCCTGCCACGCACACCGGCAGGCGCGACCAGCTCGGCTATTTCGTGCCGCTGATCGCCAACCGCCCCGCCGCGATTTCGTTCGACGCCAACCGGGCGCCGCTGCACAGCGTCCGCGAGCTGCTCGAACATAAGGAGCTGCGGGTGGCGCTGGTGCGCGGCTACGATTACGGCGAGGCCTATGCCGCGCTGGTCAAGAGCCTCACGGCCCAGCACCGGATCATGCTGGAGGCCGACCCGATGGGCGTCGCGCGCCTGCTGCACGCGGGTTATGCCGACCTGACGATCATGGCGCCCAACATCCTGGCCGGCGCGGTCCGGGGCGACGCGCGGGTCGCGGCGATGTACGCCAAACTGCGCATCGAGCCGCTCGACGAACTGCCGTGGGGCGAGAGCGGCGTGTACATCTCGAAGAAGGCCGTGACGGCCGAAGACCGCGCGGCGCTCGAAAACCTGCTTGGCGGCGCGGCCAAATCGGGCGCGGTGTGGGACGCGTTCAAGCGTTACTACGCGCCCGATATCCTCAGCGGCAGCATCCGTCCACGCTGATGCCGGGCCTGGTCGTCGGCGCAGTCCTGTTCGCGGCGCTGCTGCACGCCAGCTGGAACGCCATGCTCAAAGCGCGCTCCGACACCTTCCTCACCACCGTGCTGGTGGCCGGCGGCGGTGGCCTGCTCGCCGCGCTGGCCCTGCCCTTCGTCAGCGCGCCCGCAGCCGCCAGCTGGCCGTTCATCGCGGCGTCGGCGCTGGTGCAGGGCGTGTATTACCGGCTGCTGGTGGCGACCTACCGCAGCGGCGAGATGAGCCTGGCCTATCCGCTGATGCGCGGCAGCGCGCCGCTGCTGGTGGCGCTGGCCAGCCGTCCGCTGATCGGCGAGGCGCTGGGCGGCATGCAGTGGCTGGGGATCGGCTGCATCTGCGGCGGCATCCTCGTGCTGGCCGGCGGCGTGCACGCGCACGGCGGCGCGCGGCGCCGCACCGTCGCTTACGCGCTGCTGACCGCGTGCACCATCGCCACCTACACCATGATCGACGGCGCCGGCGTGCGCCGCTCGGGCGCGCCGGCCGCCTACACCATGTGGATCTTCCTGCTGACCGCGATCGGCTTCGTGCTGTGGGCGCGGCGCGGCCGGCGCGGCGAGCTGTGGCCGTACGCGCGCGCCAATCCGCAACTGGTGCTGCTGGGCGGCGTCGCCACGCTGGGCTCCTACGGCATCGCGCTGTGGGCCATGACGCTCGCGCCGGTGGCCGCGGTGGCCGCGCTGCGCGAGACCTCGATCCTGTTCGCGACCGCGATCGCCGCGCTGTTCCTGCGCGAGAGAATCGGTGCGCGCAAGCTGGTCGCGATCGCGCTGGTGGCCGGCGGCGCCGCCGTCATGCGGCTCGGCTAGCGCCGCGAGCGCGCGCTCACAGCTTCATTTCCATCGTCGCGCGCAGCACCACCACG
>DASRXO010000079.1:0-2648 GCA_035654095.1 Telluria sp. | reverse complement strand
CGCGCGGCGCCTTGCCTGCCGAGCAGGCAGATTTCCAGATTCCCGGCCAGAGCTTCTCGCTCAAAACCGGGATCGCCTATTTGAAGCAACTGCTTGGCCGGCCCGACATCAACGTCGATGTCGATATCACCGAGGGCGTGGATGGCTTTGCCGCGCAAGTGCGTACCAACCCGTCCACCAGGCAGCTGATGCGACCGCTCCATTTCGGCCTCAATGCGGACCGAGACGAAATGATGAGGACGATCGCGGAAACGATCATGGGCGGCGTCAAGCCGCTGGTGCTGGCCAGCTACCGCACGGCGCTGGAACAGGCCCGCTGCGCCAAGCCGGGCGCCACCGCACGCGACTATTCAACCGCACTCGAACTGTATCGGAGCATCCTAAACGACGCCAGCAGCGCCGACCACCAGTGGGCGCTGCTGGGACGCTGCAACATCTACTATCTATTGGACCAGGCGCAGGAGGTGCAGCAAGCTTGCGGCCTGGCCATCTCCTTGTATCCAGACTTCGACCGGCCGTATGTGATCCGCGCCATGTCGGCGATGGGGAGCGATCCGGCTGCCGCCGGCGCCGACTTCCAACGCGCAGTCGAGAAGAACCCGCACAACGCATCTGCTTATTATTTTTTAGGGCAGTTGCTGCAAAAGAGCGGGAAGTTCGACAGCGCCGCCGCGAAATTTGCGATGGCAGAGAGCATCGAGCCAGGACACGTAGCGGCCCTGCGTCGGTGGGGCGATGCGCTGGCCGCCGCCGAACGCTGGGACGAGGCGCGTGCGGTCTACCGGCGCGCCTTGCTGATCGCTCCCGATGATGAGTTGTCGCGCGCCGGCTGGAATAATGCCGTGCGTATCCCGGCCGATCCGGCCATCCATGTCATAAGGAGGTAAGTCATGAAACAGCTAACGGCTTGGGCCGCGATCGCGCTGGCGGTCGGATTCACAGCGGGAGCGTGTGGCCAGGCGCTTGCCCGGCAGGCGGATCCGCAGCGCACCGTGAACACCAAGGGGGGCGGCAATGGCGGTCAAAAGTCGGCCTCCAATACCCGGCCCGCGGTCCCTCCCAAAAAGCCCGATGCGGGCGGCTATGGCCTCGACGACGCGACGACCGACGATCCGGCACCCGACGAGAAAAAATCCGGCCGGCCTGCCGAGTCGAAGGACAGCCGTGACAGCGACCAGCGCCGTCCGGCCGAACGGTGAGGCCAGGCGGTGCGCGCTAATCCATCTGCAGCAGGATCGCGCGCACGCGCAGCAGCGCCGGCTCGATGTCGATCGCGCCGTAGCCGAGGAATAGTCCCTACCGCGGCGCTGCCCCGGCATAGAAATCGCGCCGATCGCCAGCGCGCGCACGAGCAGGGCTTCGCGGCGCGCCACGCTCGTCGACATCCCGAGCGGGAACTGGGCGGGCCGGCGTAACGTAAATCAGGCGCGCATCCGCCGGGACGCGGTCCAACACGATGCCTTCCGCATCCATCGGTACGCCCACCGCCTGCGCACCGTGGCTGGCGTACAGCAGGCGCACCAGCGGATAGCCCGGGTTCTCCACCGCCACCACGCTGCCCGGTCCGAGCAGGGCTTTGCCGAGCAGGTCGAATGCCTGCTGCGCGCCGCCGGCCACGCCGCGCGCAGCCGGCCACGCCGCGCGCGTAGCGGGCGTGGCGCGCGATTGCTTCGCGCAGTTCGGGCAAGCCCTCAGCCGGCGCATAACGGGCCAGGCCCGGCGCGCGGCTCTCCTGGCGCGGGCCACGTAGCACGCAGCGCCGCCATTCGTCGAGCGGGAACAGCTGGGGCGACGGCGAGCCGCCGATAAATTCATAGCGCGAGCGGCCTTCCGGTAGCGGATGGCGCAGCGGGGCGTGCATGCCGTCGCAGCGCCGCAAGGTCGCGTGCCCGGCCGGTTCGGCCCGAGTCGCGCGGCGCATGGCAGCGGCGACGGGCGCGCACACGAAGCTGCCGTTGCCGATGCGGCCGACCAGCAGCTGGTTGTAGGTGAGCCGCGTGTAGGCCTCCGCCACCGGCTTGCGCGAGATCCCCAGCCGCTGCGCCAGCAGGCGCGAGGGCGGCACTTGCTGGCCGTCCGCCAGCCGTCCTGAACGGATCGCATCGGCCAACTGGCGGTGGACGTGGCCGGACAGGTCCTTGCGGCCTTCGATAACGAGGTGTAATTCCATGCGCCCAAGTGTAGCGACAAAGGCAGGAGCGGAAAATGCGTCGTGACCTAGCTCAAACTTCGCGTTGAGCTAACCGCAGGTGTGAACCGGCGTTTCGGTGGACGATGGTTTTGCCGCCGCCGCCGGCTGGCGACCTTTCTCCTGCGACAGGTTCGACATGCTCTCGTCCGCGTTGGGCGCCTCGGCGCCCGACTTCTCCACCGACCATTTCCGCCGCACGCTGGCGCAATTCGCCACCGGCGTGACGGTGGTGACGGTGCGTTTGCCGGACGGCTGCTTCCACGGCGTCACGGTCAGCTCCTTCAATTCGGTCTCGCTCGACCCCCCGTTGGTGCTCTGGAGCCTGGCGCGCAAGGCGCGCAGCATGCCGGTGTTCGCGGCTGCCGCGCATTACGTGATCAACGTGCTGTCGGCTGCACAGGCCGACCTGGCCACCCGTTTCGCGCACGCCGAAGAGCGCCATTTCGACGGCCTGCAA
>DASRXO010000078.1:0-3462 GCA_035654095.1 Telluria sp. | reverse complement strand
CGTAGATCGTGGCCACCACTTTCAGCGTGGTCGGCGCGTCGGTGCGCAGGTCGGCGCCGCGCAGCGCGTAACCGTCCATCGCCGAGTTGTCGTGCGCCGGCACGTTGATCGGCGAGACGATGTCGCCGGCCAGCACGCGGTCCAGCGCCGAGCGCAGCGCGACTTTTTCGACCGCGCGGATCGGCGTGACGAAGTCGCGGATGATGCGCTGCGCATCGCGCACCGGCAGCGCATTGGGATCGTAACCGGACATGCAGCTGACCACGTCGGCCAGGCGCGGCGCGCGCGCGCTGTCGAGGCTATGCAGTTCGTCGAGGGTGTTGATGTTGCGGAAGGCGTCGGCATCCTCGAACCGGACTTCTGCCACCTTGAGGCCCGTGTACCAGCCGTCCATCCGCCGTCCGCCCTCGGCCAGGTAGGCCGACAGCACCGGCAGCAGGCTGGTTTTGACGAGGCAGAACACCGGGTGCGGCTGCTTGCGCATGCCGGCCTCCTGCGTCACCGCCAGCGCCACGTCGGCGCCTTCGGCTTGCAGCGCGTCCCACAGGCGCGCGGCCAGGTCGAGCGGCAGGAAGGGCGAATCGCAGGGGGCGGTCAGCAGGTAGTCGGTGGCGCAGTGGCGCAGGCCCGCTTCGAGCCCTGCCAGCGGACCGGCGAACCCGGTGGTCTCGTCGACCCAGACCGGGACGCCGAAATCGGCGTAGGTCGGCAAGTTCTGGTTGGCGTTGATGGCGACCGCCGCGACCTGCGGCGCGAGGCGTTCAAGCACGTGGGCCGCCATCGGCTTGCCGCGGAACGGCTGCAGGCCCTTGTCGACATGGCCCATGCGCGTGCCGCGCCCGCCCGCCAAAATCAGCCCGCTGATCGATTCTTTTTTCTGCATGTGATTTAACCGCCGATGTAGGACATTTCGACTTTTTTCGCGCCGCGCTCGATACCGGCGGTGTTGATGGTGCGCGTTTCGGAATAGCGGTCGGCGCGCTTGCGCCACAGCTGCGCCACCGCGCTCGAGATCTCGGCGTCGCTGCGGCCTTCGCGCAGCAGCGCGCGCAGGTCGTGGCCGCGGGTGGCGAACAGGCAGGTGTACAGCTTGCCCTCGGTGGACAGGCGCACGCGCGAGCAGTCCTTGCAGAAGGCCTGCGTGACGCTCGAGATCAGGCCGATCTCGCCGCCGCCGTCGGCGTAGCGCCAGCGCGCCGCGGTCTCGCCGGCATAGTTGGCGCCGATCGGCTCGAGCGGCATCTCGGCGCCGATGCGGCGCACCACTTCGGCCGAGGGAATCACTTCGTCGAGGTTCCAGCCGTTCGAGGCGCCCACGTCCATGTATTCGATGAAGCGCAGGACGTAGGGGCTGCCTTTGAAGTGGCGTGCCATCGGCACGATCTGCTGGTCGTTCATGCCGCCCTTGACCACCATGTTGACCTTGATCGGACCCAGGCCCACGCGGTGCGCGGCGTCGATCCCCTTGAGCACATCGCCGACCGCGAAGTCGACGTCGTTCATGCGCTTGAAGGTGGCGTCGTCGAGCGAGTCGAGCGACACCGTCACGCGGTTCAGGCCCGCGTCCTTCAGCGCCTGCGCCTTCTTCGCCAGCAGCGAGCCGTTGGTGGTGAGCGTGATGTCGAGCGCGCGCCCGCTGGGGGTGCGCAGCGCGGCCAGCATGGCGATCAGGTGCTCGACGTTCTTGCGCAGCAGCGGTTCGCCGCCGGTCAGGCGCAGCTTCTCGACGCCGTGTTCGACGAACAGCCGCGCGACCCGCGTGATCTCCTCGAACGACAGCAGGGAGCTGTGCGGCAGGTAAGCGTAATCCTTGTCGAACACTTCCTTCGGCATGCAGTACACGCAGCGAAAATTGCAGCGGTCGGTGACCGAAATGCGCAGGTCGTGCAGGGGCCGGGCGAGCGCGTCGCGCACGCTGCCGGTGGGGGTGTCGAGAACGGAAGGGATTGCCAGCGACGAGCCGCGCTCGTCGCCCAGCATGATAATTTTTTCAGCCATGGTAATACGATAGCACGAGGCCGGCCGCCGCACAGGCGAAGATCAATTTGATGGTGCCAAGCTGGTAGCGGAACAGGGCGACGCAGGCGGCCGCGCTGATCGCCACCGAGGCCAGCTCCAAGCGTCCATTGGCAAGAAAGACATGTTGACCGAAGAATAGCGCGAGGCTGACGATCACGCCCACCACGGCGGCCGAGATGGCGGTCAGCGGGGCGGTCATGCGCACATTGTCGCGGGTCGATTCGACCAGCGGGCCGCCGGCCAGGATGAACACGAACGAGGGCAGGAAGGTGAACAAGGTGGCCACCGCGGCGCCGGCGACGCCCGCCAGCAGCAGGCTATCGGCGCCGAACAGGGCCTGGGTCCAGGCGCCGACGAAGCCGACGAAGGCGACGATCATGATCAGCGGACCGGGCGTGGTTTCGCCCAGCGCGAGGCCGTCGATCATCTGGGGACCGGTCAGCCAATGGTAGTGCTCGACGCCGCCCTGGTAGACGTAGGGCAGCACCGCGTAGGCGCCGCCGAAGGTCATCGGCGCGGCCTTGGTGAAGAACCAGCCCATCTGCGCCAGCGCGCCGGAGGCGCCGTAGCGCGCGGCCAGCAGCAGCCAGGCGGCCGCGCCCAAGCCGCAGCCGATGAGCGCAACCCGGCCCAGGCGCAGCCACGAGAAGCGCGCGTGGGCGGGCGTCGGCGTGTCGTCGTCGATCAGCGCCGCGCCGTAGGACTCCTTGCTGTCGGGGTGTTTGCCGCCGACCTGGAAATACGCCGGCCACACGCGTCCGCCGACCAGGCCGACCGCGGCGGCGCCCAGCACGATCAGCGGGAAGGGCAGGTGGGCGACCGCGATGGCGAGGAAGGCGGCGAGCGCGATCGCGATCAGCGCGCCATTTTTCAGGCTGCGCTTGCCGATGCGCCAGGCCGCGGCCAGCACGATCGCCACCACCGCCGGCTTGATGCCGTACATGACGCCGGCCACCACGGGCAGGCTGCCGTAGGCCAGGTAAATCCACGACAGCATGATCAGGATCAGCAGCGAGGGCAGCACGAACAGCACGCCGGCCATGATGCCGCCGCGTGTCTTGTGCATCAACCAGCCGATATAGACCGCGAGCTGGGTCGCTTCGGGGCCGGGCAGCAGCATGCAGTAGTTGAGCGCGTGCAGGAAGCGCTGCTCGGAAATCCAGCGGCGGCGCTCGACCAATTCGCTGTGCATCATGGCAATCTGGCCGGCCGGACCGCCGAAGCTGATGAAGCCGAGCTTGAGCCAGTACAGGAAGGCGGTGCCGAAGGTGACAGGGGCAGGGCGGGTGTCGCGCGATAATGCCATTCTAATTCCGTCATTCCCGCGCAGGCGGGCATCTATGCTGAGTATGGATTCCCGCCTGCGCGCACTAGTGTCCGGAATAATTTTATTGACATCGGGATCAGAAGAGGCATGGTTGCATTTCCGCCAAAGTCCTAGCC
>DASRXO010000077.1:0-8433 GCA_035654095.1 Telluria sp. | reverse complement strand
AAAGAGGGCGCGGACCGCATCGAAAACCTCGAGCAGATGGTCAACGCGGCGACCCAGTTCGTGCAGGAAGAAGGCTTCGGCCAAGGCGCGCCGGCCCATCTCGGCCCGAAGGCGCAAGCCCAGGCCGGCGCGGCGCTGGTCGACCAGGACGGCATCGAGCTGCTGGACGCGGACGCGCCGCTGCCGACCGTGATGTCGCCGCTATCGGCCTTCCTGTCGCACGCCTCGCTGGAAGCGGGCGACGCCCAGGCCCAGGCCGGCCAGGAAGCGCTGCAGCTGATGACGGTGCACTCGGCCAAGGGCCTCGAATTCGACGCCGTGTTCATCACCGGGCTCGAAGAAGGCCTGTTCCCGCACGAGAGCAGCTCGCGCGAGATGGACGGCGTGGACGAGGAGCGGCGCCTGATGTACGTGGCGATCACGCGCGCGCGCAAGCGCCTGTACATGAGCTTCACCCAGACCCGCATGCTGCACGGCCAGACCCGTTACAACATGAAGTCGCGCTTCTTCGACGAGCTGCCGGAAGAAGCGCTCAAATGGATCTCGCCGCGCGTGCAGTCCCACTGGTTCGGCAACAAGAAGTCGGCGTGGGACGAGACCCCAAGTTTCAACGGCGGCTCGGACAACAAGATCGCCCAGCAGATCGCGCACAAGCAGAACGGCCCCGGATGGCGCATCGGCGAGTCGGTCGCGCACGCCAAGTTCGGCGAGGGCGTGATCGTGAACATCGAAGGCGGCGGCAGCAATGCGCGCGCCCAGATCAACTTCGGACGCGCCGGGATGAAGGTGCTCGACCTGTCGGTGGCCAAGCTGGAGCGGGTCGCACGTTAAAGGGATACATGGATAAGCAACTGCTGCTGATCTGCTTTCTCACGTTCGTCATCCACCTGATCGGCACCCTGGCCTATTCGGTGCGGATTGCGGGAATACGGACCAGGCGGATCGCGGTGTCGCTGGCCCTGTTCAGCATCCTGGTGCTGGTGTCGCGCACCTCGAATTCTTTCCTTGGCCCTTTCCTCGCGAAGCGCGTCGAGTCCAATTTGTCGGGACTGGCGCACACCGACCTGCTGTGGGACTTTCGCTGGCTGCTGATTTCATCGTCGGTCGCCACCGTCGTCGGCGCGCTGATGATCCCGACCTTTCAGCGCGTGTTTTGCCGCGCGGTCCAGCACTTCCAGCGGCACCGTTCGATACCGAAGCTGATTCTGCATGGCTTCTTCAAGGGCGGTCTGTCTTATGTGAAGGATGTGGCCAGCGTGCCGGCGGCATCCAACGTCACCGGACTGCGCGGCGGGGACGGCGTTTCGGCCTCGGTGACCTTGCTGAACGTGGCCGCGGTGGCGCTGTGGACGGTGGGCGTGTTCGCGGCGCTGTATGCCGGCGCGCTCGATCCCACGGTGCGCGTGACCTCCAGCACCCTGTCGTCGATCATCAATGGGGGCGCGACCGTCATGATGGCCGTGTTTATCGATCCTCACATGTCGGCGATGACCGACGATGTGGTGGAAGGCCGCGTCGGCGAGCCGCAGTTTCGGCGCGCCGTGGTCTGGCTGGTGGGGAGCCGGCTGGCGGGCACGCTGTTGGCACAGGCGCTGCTGGTGCCGTCGGCCCTGCTGATCGTCGTGGTGGCGCGCGCGCTCTGAGCAGATATGTCGTCCTCGCGCAAGTGCGAATTCATGCACTACATGAATTCGCCCCATGCTGAGCATGCATGGTATAGGTTCCCGCCTGCGCGGGAAGTCGTTTTCCCAATGGGGAGAACGACGACGGATCAGGCGTGGACGTCGACTTTCGGCAGGTCCAGTTCGGGCGCGCCGAACAGCTGGCGGTAGGCGGCGTACATCGCGCATTGCAGCAGCAGGATGAACAGGAAGATCACCCACAGCAGCACCACGCGTCCGATGTCGGAATTATCGAACACCATGGTGATCACGCGCGAGACCACCACGAAGATCCCGAACCACGACAGCAGCAGCACCACGAACACGCGCGCCGAGCGCAGCACCGCGAAGAAGCTGTAGAAGATCGCCTTGCCCGGTCTCATTTTCTGCCAGTAGGTCAGCGGCGCGGCGAAGCACAGCGCCATCAGCGCCGACAGGTAGAGCGCCAGCACGCCGAGCATGCCGAACAGGTCGGACAGATCGACGTCCGGCGCCGCCTTCGGATCGGCCTGGGCCGCCGCCACCTGCTTCATGAAATCCTGGTCGATCAGGAAGTAGGAGACCACCGCCAACAGCAGCGACACCGCCATGTAGATCAGCCCCACCCTGCACAGCGCGCCCACCGCCGGCTTGCGAAAGCCGGTCAGCAGCACGCCGGGCGTGACACGCTGGCCCTGGTCGATCAGCGCGCAGGCCTGCATGAAGGCCATGCTGAACGACGGGATCAGGATCACCGCGACCAGCGGGCCGAGGTAGGGGAAGGCGCCGATCCCGATGCTGATCAGGATGTTCGCGAACAGCAGCGTGGTGAGCGCCGTCGGCTGTTTGCGGAACAGCCCCGCGCCCTGCTTGAGCCAGCGCCAGCCGGTGAGTGCGGGCAGTTTGTTCATGCGCGCAACCGTGGCGCCGGCGTGGCGATGCGTTCGCGCAGGATGCGTTCGAAATGGGTCGGGTCGTGCGGCGTCAGCATCTCGGCTTCTCGCGGAAGGTGGAAATCATAAAGCCGCGACAGCCAGAAGCGCAGCGCCGCGGCGCGCAGCATGGCCTGCCACGCGGCGTCCTCGTCGGCGCTGAACGGGCGCACCGCGTGGTAGGCGTCGAGCAGGGCGCGCACGCGGGCCTGGTCCAGCACGCCGCTCGCGAGGTCGATGCACCAGTCGTTGACGGTGACCGCGACGTCGAACAGCCAGGTATCGCAGCCGGCGAAATAGAAATCGAAGAAGCCGGTCAGGCGTTGGCCGACGAACATCACGTTATTGCGGAACAGGTCGGCGTGCACCGGGCCGCGCGCCAGCTGCTGGTAAGGCGCGCTGGCCGCGAACGCTTGCTGGAAGCGCATCTCGGCGCGCAGCAGCTGGTCCTCTTCCGGACTGAGGTAGGGCAGCACGGTGGGCGCGGTCGCATTCCACCACTCGAGGCCGCGCAGGTTTGGCTGCTGCAAGGGAAAGTCGCGCGCCGCCAGGTGCATGTTCGCCAGCATCGCCCCGACCGCCGCGCAATGCACGGGCTGCGGCGCCATCTGCGAACTGCCTTCGAGCTTGCTGACGATCGCGGCCGGCTTGCCATGCAGCGGCACCACCAGTTCGCCCCGGTCATTGGCGACCGGCGCCGGCACCAGCACGCCGCGCTCGGCCAGATGGCGCATCAGCTGCAGGTAGAACGGCAGCTGCGCGAAGCTGAGATTCTCGAAAATCGTGAGGACGTACTCGCCGCCCTCGGTCGTCAGGAAGAAATTGCTGTTTTCGATGCCGGACGCAATGCCTTTGATCGCGATGGCTTTGCCAAGGGGGAACTGCTTGATCCACTGGGTGGCGTCATCCAGACTGACCGCGGTAAAAACTGCCATGTGCTAGCGAAGAAAAAGAAGAGTCAGTCGATAGGGCGCCGCTGTCGAGTACTGCGTCGGCATCGGTCCAGGTGCTTACTTGGACGCAGGAGGCGGCGGCGGCGGCACCGGGGCGGCCGGGGTCTCGTCCTCGCGCGGCTCGGTTCGCTTTTTCTGGCCGAGGTTGAACTGCATGATTTCCCACTGCGGCGCACGGATCGCGCTGCTCTGGCCGTCGCCCGGCTGCGCATTGCCCGCAGGCACGTTCGGTTTCATGGTGTAGGTGCTGCCGCCGCTCTTGACCTGCACTTCGGTGACGCGGCCGCCTTCCTTCTTCTCGACGATCTTGTTCTGGTTGCGGGTCTGCGGCGTGACGGTGATCGGCGTGTCGCTGCCTTCCTCGATGCGCTCGAGTTTAGGCGGCGCCGCGCTCGGCGTCTGCTGGGCGTTGGCGTAGCTCGCGCAGGCGAGCAGGCAGATGGACAGGAGTTTGCGGGAAGTAGGTAAGCGCAGCATGATAGTGACCTCGAATTCGTTTCGTCCATTGTAACAAACAGACACGGTTCCCTGTGAAAAGTGTCGAATTCATCCTCATATGGGGTGTTCTGCGATAATTATCGATACCCCACCCCTTAAATTTGGCCCCATGCACAATACCCTGCTGTTAGTTGACGGTTCCAGTTACCTCTACCGCGCCTTCCACGCGCTGCCCGACCTGCGCAGTCCGGACGGCCATCCGACCGGCGCCATGCACGGCATGGTCAACATGCTGCGGCGCCTGCGGCTCGACTATCCCGCCGCCTACATCGCCTGCGTATTCGACGCCAAGGGCAAGACCTTTCGCGACGAGCTGTACGCCGAGTACAAGGCCACGCGCGCCTCGATGCCCGACGACCTGCGGCTGCAGATCGAACCGATCCACGAGGCGGTCAAGCACATGGGCTGGCCGATCCTGATGGTCGAAGGGGTGGAGGCGGACGACGTGATCGGCACCCTGTCGGTGCAGGCCTCGGCGCTCGGCATGGACACCATCGTCTCCACCGGCGACAAGGACCTGGCGCAGCTGGTCAACGACAGGGTCATGCTGATCAACACCATGACCAACGAGAAGCTCGACCATGCCGGCGTGCTGGCCAAGTTCGGCGTGCCGCCGGACCGGATCATCGACTACCTGACCCTGATCGGCGACACGGTCGACAACATCCCCGGCGTGAGCAAATGCGGCCCGAAGACGGCGCTCAAATGGCTGGCGCTGCACGACAGCCTGGAGGGCGTCATGCAGAACGCGCACACCATCGGCGGCGCGGTCGGCGAGAACCTGCGCCAGGCGCTGGAATGGCTGCCGCAGGGGCGCGTCCTGATCACGGTGAAGACCGATTGCGACTTGTCGGGGCACATGGTATCGATTTCCGACACGCTGGTCGGCCAGCCGGAAAACAAGGACGGGCTGCGCGAATTCTTCCAGCGCTACGGCTTCAAGACGCTGCTGCGCGAGATCGCCGGCAACGGCAACGGCGAAACGCCGGCCACGGCCCCGGCCGCGGGCGCTGCGCTGAATTCGCCCGAAGGCGATTTGTTCGGCGCCGCCGCCGCGCTGCCGGTGATCCGCGGCGAGTACGAGACCGTGGTCACCGAAGCGCAGCTCGACACCTGGCTGGCGCTGATCGACGCCGCGGCCCTGACCTCGGTCGACACCGAGACCACCTCGCTGGAGCCGATGACGGCGCAGATGGTCGGCATTTCGCTGAGCGTCGAGCCGGGCAAGGGCGCCTACATCCCGGTGGCGCACCGCTACGCCGGCGTGCCCGAGCAGCTGCCGCGCGAGCTGGTGCTGGCGCGCCTGAAGGCCTGGCTGGAAGACCCGGCCAAGCCCAAGGTCGGCCAGAACCTCAAGTACGACAGCCACATCTTCGCCAATCATGGCGTGACGCTGCGCGGGATCGTGCACGACACGCTGCTGCAATCGTATGTGTTCGAGTCGCACAAGCCGCACGACATGGACAACCTGGCCATGCGCCACCTGGGCTACACCACGATCCCGTTCACCGACGTCTGCGGCAAGGGCGCCGGCCAGATCTGCTTCGACCAGGTCGAGCTGGGACGCGCGACCGAGTATGCGGCCGAGGATTCCGACATCACCCTGCGGCTGCACGAAGCGATGAAGGGCCACGTCGAGAACGACCCCAAGCTGGCCTACATCTACCGCGAGATCGAGTTGCCGACCTCGGTGGTGCTGCAAAAGATCGAGCGCAACGGCGTGCTGATCGACGCCGCGCTGCTCGAGGTGCAGTCGGCCGAACTGGGGGCGCGCATCTTGCAGCTCGAGCAGCAGGCCTACGAGCTGGCGGGCGGGCCGTTCAACCTCGGTTCGCCCAAGCAGATCGGCGAGATCTTCTTCGGCAAGCTGCAACTGCCGGTGATCAAAAAGACCCCGACCGGTGCGCCGTCGACCGACGAAGAGGTGCTGCAGAAACTGGCCGAGGACTTCCCGCTGCCGAAGATCCTGCTCGAGTACCGCGGCATGTCGAAGCTGAAATCGACCTACACCGACAAGCTGCCGAAGATGGTCAACCGCCAGACCGGCCGGGTGCACACCAACTACGCGCAAGCGGTGGCGGTGACGGGGCGGCTGGCGTCGAACGACCCGAACCTGCAGAACATCCCGATCCGCACCGCGGAAGGACGGCGCATCCGCGAAGCCTTCATCGCGGGGCCGGGTAATGTGATCGTCTCGGCCGACTACTCGCAGATCGAGTTGCGCATCATGGCGCACATCTCGGGCGACGAAGCGATGCTGCGCGCGTTCGCCGAGGGCGAGGACATCCACCGCGCGACCGCGGCCGAGATCTTCGGGCTGGCGCCGGCCGAGGTGCAGAGCGAGCAGCGGCGTTACGCCAAGGTGATCAACTTCGGCCTGATCTACGGCATGAGCGCGTTCGGGCTGGCCGGCAACCTGGGCGTCGAGCGTGCGGCGGCGCAGAGCTATATCGAGCGCTATTTCATGCGCTTTTCGGGCGTCAAGCAATACATGGACGACACACGCCTGCAGGCCAAGGCGCGCGGCTATGTGGAGACGGTGTTTGGGCGGCGCTTGTGGCTACCCGAGATCAATTCGCCCAACGGCCCGCGGCGCCAGGGCGCCGAGCGCGCCGCGATCAACGCGCCGATGCAGGGCACGGCGGCGGACTTGATCAAGCTGGCGATGATCGCGGTGCAGGGCTGGCTCGAGACTGCGGGCCTGGGCACGCGCATGATCATGCAGGTGCACGACGAGTTGGTGCTCGAGGTGCCCGAGGGCGAGCTGGAGCTGATCAAGGTCAAGCTGCCCGAGCTGATGGCCGGCGTGGCCCAGCTCAAGGTCCCGCTGCTGGCCGAAGTCGGCATCGGCAAGAACTGGGACGAAGCGCACTAATTTCCCGTTTGACAATTTCTCCGCCACCTGGGGTCACATCTGACATTCGTACATTTCGGTAAAGAAATGTACGAATGTCAGATGTGACCCCAACGCGTTTTTGGCGTGCGATCGGGGCGGTTCAACCGGGGTTCTCCTATGGGACGGGCTGGCGATGGTGCCACTCCTCAATAAGGGGTCACGTCTGACATTCGTACATTTCTGATAAAGAATGTACGAATGTCAGACGTGACCCCATCTGGAGCAAAGCCGTACGTTAGCTCGGCAGGGGCGGTACAATGCGCGGCTGCGGCCACCGCACGCTCCCGACTTGGAGGCTTCAAAATCGACCCGATCCTGGTTTCCATCTTGCTGGCGACGACCATCGCCGGCGTTTTCAGCATCACCGCCGCCGCGGTGTTTTCGTTCGCCTTGCTGTCGAAGATGGTCGAACGCATGGTCAGCCTGTCGGTCGGCATCATGCTCTCCACCTCGCTGCTGCACGCGCTGCCCGAAGCCTTCGAGTCGAAGGCCGATCCGCGCAGCCTGTTCGCGACCCTGCTGGGCGGGCTGCTGTGCTTCTTCATGCTGGAAAAATTCGCGATCCTGCGCCACTCCCATCACTACGAGGGCGATGGCCACCATCACGCCCACGGCCACGACAAGCGCGAGGCGGGCAAGGCCGGCTGGATGATCCTGGTCGGCGACGGCATGCACAACTTCACCGACGGGATCCTGATCGCAGCGGCCTTCCTGGCCAATCCGAAGCTGGGGATCGTGACCGGCCTGGCGATCATCGCGCACGAGATTCCGCAGGAGATCGGCGACTTCATCGTGCTGCTCAACGCCGGTTTCACGCGTCTGCGCGCCTATGTCTTCAATCTCTTGTGCAGCCTGATGGCGGTGGCCGGCGGCCTGCTCGGCTACACCATGCTGGACCGCGCCAGCGGGCTGATTCCCTACGTGCTGGTGTTCGCCTCCTCCGGCTTCATCTACATCGCCGTCAGCGACCTGATGCCGCAGATGCAGCGCCGCGCCACGGTGCGCGAGTCGGTGCCGCAGGTGCTGCTGATCGCGGCCGGCGTGCTGCTGGTGCTGTTCCTGACGCACGAGCACTAGGCAGCGCACGCCGCGTCGTCAACCGGTGGCCACCGGCCGCGCCGGATCGGCGCACCATTCGCTCCACGAACCCGGATACAGCGCGGCGCCCGGCAGGCCCGCCACCTCGAGCGCCAGCAGGTTGTGGCAGGCGGTCACGCCGGAACCGCATTGCATCACCGCAGCCTTCGGGTCGCCCACCACGCCGGCCCATTCGGCCTTCAGCTGCGCCGGCTCCTTGAAGCGGCCGTCGGCATCCAGGTTGTCCTTGAAGAAGCGGTTCTTCGCGCCCGGAATATGGCCACCGACCGGATCGATGGTCTCGTTCTCGCCGCGGAAGCGGTCGGGCGCGCGCGCGTCGACCAGCACCCGCTCGCCGCCGCCGATATGCGCCAGCAGGTCGGCCGCCGACACGGTGTCAACCAGCGCCGCGCGCTCGCCGATCGCGCCGCGCGGGC
>DASRXO010000076.1:0-2941 GCA_035654095.1 Telluria sp. | reverse complement strand
GCCAGTGGGTGACTGGCGCGTAGCCTTCGCTTGCCGGGGCTGATAGCCTCGGCCGCAAGGTACACCCCCGATATAGCAAGAGCGGTGCCAGTGGCGCCCGCGCATGGCGCGGCGGGGAGCAGGCGCACTGTGTTAGGACGCGGTGCTTTACAATGGCGCATTCCCTTTTACTTTTGCACCTTCCATGATCGTTCTCGGCGTCGAATCCTCCTGCGATGAAACCGGCCTGGCGCTGTACGACACCGAGCGCGGCCTGCTCGCGCACGCGCTGCATTCGCAAGTTGCGATGCACGAGGAGTACGGCGGCGTGGTGCCGGAACTGGCCTCGCGCGACCACATCCGGCGCGCCATCCCGCTGCTCGAACAGACGCTGGCCAAGGCCGGCGTGGGCCTGGCCGCGATCGACGCCATCGCCTACACCCAGGGGCCGGGCCTGGCCGGCGCGCTGCTGGTCGGCTCCTCGGTGGCCTGCAGCCTGGGGCTGGCGATCGACAGGCCGGTGCTCGGCGTACACCACCTCGAAGGCCATTTGCTGTCGCCGCTGCTGGCCAGCGATCCGCCGGCCTTCCCCTTCGTCGCGCTGCTGGTCTCGGGCGGCCACACCCAGCTGATGCGGGTCGACGGCGTCGGCCAGTACACCCTGCTCGGCGAAACGCTGGACGATGCGGCCGGCGAGGCCTTCGACAAGTCGGCCAAGCTGCTCGGCCTCGGCTATCCGGGCGGGCCGGCGATTTCGCGCCTGGCCGAATTCGGCGACCCCACGGCCTACAAGCTGCCGCGCCCGATGCTGCACACCAAGGACTTCAACTTCAGCTTCTCGGGCCTGAAGACGGCGGTGCTGACGGTGGTGAAGAACCACGAACAGAAAGTGGTGGCCAACATCTGCGAGCAGGACAAGGCCGACATCGCGCGCGGCTTCGTCGACGCGATCGTCGAGGTGCTGACCGCCAAATGCGTGAGCGCGCTGCGCCACACCGGCCTCAAGCGGCTGGTGATCGCCGGCGGGGTGGGCGCCAACACCCAGTTGCGCACCGCGCTCAACGCCGCCGCGGCCGCCAAACGATTCAAGGTCTACTACCCCGAGCTCGAATTCTGCACCGATAACGGCGCCATGATCGCCTTCGCCGGCGCCATGCGCCTGCAGATCGACCCGCAGGCCGCGCAGCGCGAGTACGGCTTCAACGTGCGCCCGCGCTGGCCGCTGGACGAGCTTGCAATTTCCTAACTGAAACGTACCGCGCGGTTTTTCAAACAGTGGCACACTCGCTGGATGGGATTATCCGGAGGCTAAGGCATGCGCGTTGTAAGTTGGAACATTCATTGGGGCTGTGGGAAGGACGGCAGGATCCGTATCCACGCAATCATCGACGTTCTGCGCAAACTGAATCCGGATGTCATCTGCCTGCAAGAGGTGGCATCCAACCATCCCGAGCTCGAGGGCAATGCCGCGGCCAACCAGTTCAAGCAGCTGACCGGCGCGTTCGGCGGCTACCATGCGGTGTCCGAGGCGCCCAGCGAGATCTACAAGAACAATATGCCCCGGCTGTTCGGCAACCTGCTGCTGTCCAAATTCCGGATCAGCCAGGTGCACCGCCATTTGCTGCCGTGGCCGCCCGATCCCGACAGCCCGGCCGGCATGCCGCGCGGGATGATCGAAGGCGTGATCGATGCGCCGGGCGGCAAGCTGCGGGTGCTCACCACCCATCTCGAATACTATTCGCCGCTGCAGCGGCTGGCGCAGATCCGCCAGATCCGCTACCTGCACTGGGAAGCCTGCGAGCGGGCGCGCCTGTTCCAGCCCGATCCCAGCCTCGAGGCGCCGTTCCAGCTGGGTTTCCGGCCGGGCTCGGCGATTTACTGCGGCGACTTCAACCTCACGCCCGACATGCCTGACTACCAGCAGATCCTGGCGCCCGACGACAGCAGCGCGCTGCCGCTGGTCGACGCCTGGCGCGCCGCGCATCCCAACAGCGCGCGCGCGCCGACCGCCGGCCTGCACGGTTTCGCCTGGCCCGACAAGGCCGAATGCTACGATTATTTTTTCGTCACCGACGACCTGATACCGCGCGTGACCGAGGTCGAAGTGCAGTCCGAGACCGCGGCCTCGGACCACCAGCCGATCGTGCTCGACATCGAGGCGTGAGCACGCACTGCGCTCAGGCCAGCACCAGCACGGCCAGTCCGAGCAGCGCCGACAGCAGCGTCAGCGCCAAGCGGCGCACGCGCGAATCGCCCTTGCCGAAACGGACACCCTGGGCGGCCAGGCGCTGGCTGCGCGTGCGCCGCTCGGGCGCGGGCAGGTCGAGGGAAACGGTACTCAGCAGCGGGTCCAGTACGGCGCTCATGGTGATGTCCTTCATGCTTTGATCATTGCGATCAAAGTACCTGAGCAAGCGGCGTGCCAGCGCAAACGCGGCTGGCACGCGGGACAGCTGCCTGCAATGCGGGCACCGATCCCGTGCGCCGCACCAAAACGGCGCACCGGCGCTCAGCCTTGGGCGACGATCTGGCGCAGGGCCTGTTCGAACACTTCCGGCGGTTGGCCGCCCGAGATCAGATGGCGGTCGTTGATGACGATCGCGGGGACCGAGTGGATGCCGCGGCTCTGATAGAGCTGTTCGCGCGCGCGCACTTCGGCGCCGTAGGCATCGGAGGCCAGGATCTCGGCCGCGCGCGCCGGATCGAGGCCGGCTTCGGCGGCCACGCGGGTCAGGACGGCATGGTCGCCGGGGCTGTCGCCCTTGGTGAAGTAGGCCTCGAACAGTGCCATTTTCAAGTCGCGCTGGCGGCCTTCGCCTTCGGCCCAGTGCAGCAGGCGGTGGGCGTCGAAGGTATTGTAGATGCGGGCGCGCTTATCCATCTCGAAGCGGAAGCCGAGTTCGGCGCCGCGGGCGCGTATCATCTCGCGCGTCTTGGCGGCCTGCTCCTCGCTGGCGCCGTA
>DASRXO010000075.1:0-3985 GCA_035654095.1 Telluria sp. | reverse complement strand
ATTTCAAGGCCAAGCGCGTGCACGCCAACCAGTGGGCCGAGATGGGCGACGAGGCGGTGATCGCCGAACTGGTCCAGATCCGCGGCATCACACGCTGGACAGCCGAGATGTTTTTGATATTTAATCTGCTCCGTCCGAACGTCCTGCCGCTCGACGATCCCGGCATGATCCAGGGAATTAGCCACAATTACTTCTCTGGCGAGCCGGTCTCGCGCAGCGACGCGCGCGAGGTGTCGGCCAATTGGGAGCCCTGGCGCACCGTTGCCACATGGTATTTATGGCGTAGCCTGGACCCGGTCACAATTGATTAGTCAGACGGGTGCGTTTCGCAGGGGCGCGGCATGCCGCGCCAATTCCCTGCTGCACCCCGGTTCCGGTAGAATAGCGCCTGCATCGGCCGCGCCCGAGGATGGGCGGCGGTCAGAAATAACACGGAGGTCCAATGATTAAAACAACTTTCCTCAATTTTGAGCAGCCGATTGCCGAGCTCGATTCCAAGATTGAAGAGCTGCGCTTCGTCCAGGACGATTCCGCGGTCGACATCTCCGAAGAGATCGACCGCCTGGCCAAGAAGAGCCAGCAACTGACCAAAGACATCTACGCCAAGCTCACGCCTTGGCAAGTTTCCCAGATCGCGCGTCACCCGCAACGTCCGTACACGATGGACTATGTGAACGAGATCTTCACCGACTTCCATGAACTGCACGGCGACCGCTCGTATGCGGACGACCTGTCGATCATCGGCGGCCTGGCCCGCTTCAATGGCCAGTCCTGCATGGTGATCGGCCACCAGAAGGGCCGCGACACCAAGGAGCGCGCGATGCGCAACTTCGGCATGCCGAAGCCGGAAGGCTACCGCAAGGCCATGCGCCTGATGAAGCTGGCCGAAAAATTCGGCCTGCCGATCTTCACCTTCGTCGACACCCCCGGCGCCTTCCCCGGCATCGATGCCGAAGAGCGCGGCCAGTCCGAAGCGATCGGCCACAACCTGTACGTGATGGCCGAACTCAAGGTGCCGCTGATCGCCACCATCATCGGCGAAGGCGGCTCCGGCGGCGCGCTGGCGATCGCGGTCGGCGACGCGGTGCTGATGCTGCAGTACGCGACCTATTCGGTGATTTCGCCCGAAGGCTGCGCCTCGATCCTCTGGAAAACCTCCGAGCGCGCCTCGGACGCGGCCGATGCGCTGGGCCTGACCGCGCACCGCCTGAAGGCCATGGGCCTGATCGACAAGATCATCAACGAGCCGCTGGGCGGCGCCCACCGCGACCCGAAACAGATGGCCGTCATGCTCAAGCGCGCGCTGGCCGATACGTTGCGTCAGTTCCAGGGCATGAAGACCAAGGACTTGCTGGAAGCGCGTCATCAGAAGCTGATGAGCTACGGTAAATTCAAAGAAACGACGCCGGCCGAAGAGTGAACCGGCAGCACACCGGGTCCCTCCCGGATATCTTCGCGCGGGCGCTGGCCGCCCTGCGCGGGGACACGCCGCCAGCCTCCGCGTCGCCCGCCCCGATTGCGATTGCCTACAGCGGCGGCCTGGATTCGTCCGCGCTGCTGCACCTCGCGCACGCTTACGCGCGCGAGCATGGCGTGGCGCTGCACGCCTTCCACATCCATCACGGCATCAGCCCGAATGCCGATGCCTGGCTGGCCCACTGCGCGGCCAGCTGCGGCGCGCTCGGCGTGCATTTCGACGCGCGCCGCGTGACGCTGGAGAAGGGCAAATCCGGCGTCGAAGCGGCGGCCCGCAAGCTGCGCTACGCCGCGCTGGGCGAGATGTGCCGCCACCACGGCGTGCGCCTGATGCTGACCGCCCACCATCTCGACGACCAGGCCGAAACCGTGCTGCTGCAATTGCTGCGCGGCTCGGGCACGGCCGGCTTGTCCGGCATGGATGCGGCCAACGCTGCGCCCGAACTGCTCGGCAATCCCGAGCTGGTGATGGCGCGCCCGCTGCTGCCGGTGTCGCGTGGCGAGCTCGAAGCCTATGTGGCCGCGCATGCGATCGCCCATATCGACGACGAATCGAATACCGACCCGCGCTACGCCCGCAACGCGCTGCGCCAGCGCGTGATGCCGGCGCTGGCCGCGTCCTTCCCCGGCTTCCAGGAGCGCTTCGCGCGCAGCGCGGCGCACGCGCAATCGGCCCAGCGCCTGCTGATCGAGCTGGCGCAGCAGGACCTGGCGCTGTGCCTCGACGGCGAGTGCCTCGACGTCGCCAAGCTGCGCACGATGAGCATGGACCGCGTCTACAACCTGCTGCGCTACTGGTTCGCCACGCGCTCGCTGCGGATGCCGTCGACCGCCTGGCTGACCGAGATGGCGGCCCAGCTGGTGGAGGCGCGCCACGACGCGCAGCTGCTGGTGACGCATCCCGACTGCCACATCCGGCGCCATCGCGACCGCCTGTACATCACGCCCAAGCTGGGCGAGCTGGCGGGCCTGCGCGATCCGGACGACGAGGGCGTACTCTCGAAGGAAGGCCAGTTCTTCACCTGGCGGGGCGAGGCGCAACTGGCGTTTCCGGCCTACGGCGGCATCCTGCATTTCGACCAGGCGGAACAGGGCATCGATGCGGTCTGGCTGCGCGCGCAGCCATTGCAGATCGACTTCCGCAAGGGCGGCGAGCGGCTCAAGCCGGCGCCCAACCGGCCGACGCGCAGCCTCAAGTACCACTACCAGGCCTGCGACGTGCCGGCCTGGGAGCGCAAACGTTTGCCCATCGTCAGCGCCGGGCGCGCGCTGCTATTCGCCGCCGGCATCGGCATGGATTGCCATCATGTGAGCGAAGGCTTGGCGCCGCGCATCCGTTTGCGCTGGCAGGCGCAGGCGAGCTGAACACTACCTAAAACCGTCATGTAGATATGCTTATTCGGTCTATGAACAAGCGGTTCTTGACTTGTTATTTTGCATCGCAGCATGTAGAGTAAAGCCCTCTTTTTATTCTTCTTGCGCGGAACTTTCCCTCTTATGGCTTTAATTGTCCACAAATACGGCGGCACGTCGATGGGCTCGACGGACCGGATCAAGAACGTTGCCGCCCGTGTCGCCAAGTGGCACGATGCAGGGCATAAGATCGTGGTGGTGCCGTCGGCGATGTCCGGCGAAACCAACCGCCTGATCGGCCTGGCCAAGCAGATCATGGAGCAGCCGGACCCGCGCGAACTGGACATGATCGCCTCCACCGGCGAACAGGTTTCCGTCGGCCTGCTGGCGATGGCGCTGCTGGCGATCGGCAAGGACGCCGTGTCGTACGCCGGCTGGCAGGTCGCGATCAAGACCGATTCCTCGTTCACCAAGGCGCGCATCCAGTCGATCGACGACGCCAAGGTGCGCGCGGACCTCGACTCGGGCAAGATCGTGATCATCACCGGCTTCCAGGGCGTCGATGAGGACGGCAATATTTCGACCCTGGGCCGCGGCGGCTCGGACACCTCGGCGGTGGCGATCGCGGCGGCGCTGAAGGCCGACGAGTGCCTGATCTATACCGACGTCGACGGCGTCTACACCACCGACCCGCGCGTGGTCTCCGAAGCGCGGCGCCTGAAGACGGTGACCTTCGAGGAGATGCTGGAGCTGGCCTCGCTCGGCTCGAAAGTGCTGCAAAGCCGCTCGGTCGAATTCGCGGGCAATTACCGCGTGCCGACGCGGGTGCTGTCGTCGCTGACCGATCCCCTGATGGCGCTGGAAGAAGAGGCCAACTCGGGTACCCTGATTTCGTTTGAGGAAGATACACATATGGAACAAGCCGTCATCTCCGGCATCGCGTTCAATCGCGACGAGGCCAAAATCACCATCCTGGGCGTGCCCGACAAGCCGGGCGTGGCCTATCACATCCTGGGGCCGGTCGCCGATGCCAACATCGAGGTCGACATGATCATCCAGAACCAGTCGGTGGACGGCAAGACCGACTTCACCTTCACCGTCTCGCGCGGCGAGTACGCCAAGGCGATGGCGGTGCTGGACGGCGTGAAGACCGACA
>DASRXO010000074.1:0-6631 GCA_035654095.1 Telluria sp. | reverse complement strand
GCATGCTATTTCTGAAGAGTACGACCGTAACCAAAGCACCCGGTATTTACGAAGTGGACATCGCGGCCAAGCCGCCCGGCAAGACTTTCGGCATTTTCCTGGCCACCGATCCCGAGAATCCGCCGAATGCCGTGCTGGCCGCGCTGGCGCAAATCGGATTCCAGAACACCTATCGCCAGGCTTACACCCACAAGGACAAGGGCAAGGTGCTCGACCTGCACTTCCAGAAGAACGGCACCGACCTGTTCAACGGCTGGAAGACCGAGGAAGCCACGGCGAACCTGGCCGCCATCGACGCCCTGTTCGCCAATATTGGCCTCAAGGTCACGCCGCGCGTGATGACCCTGGCCGAAGCCTACGCCTGAACCTCGACGTGATACAGCGCCCACGGGCAGGCGCCGAAGCGTTCGGCCACCGGTTTGGCCGCCATCTCGGGCACCCGGTCGGCGTCGTACACCGCCCATAGCGGGCCCAGTCCCCCCAGCGCCATCGGCTGGCCATCCAGATGGGTGGCCACGATGAAGCCTTGCGCGCGCGCCTGCGCCGCCGTGATCGTCACCGCGTAACCATCGACCGCCCGCAGCACCAGCTTGCCGGCCGCGCCCGGCCGTGCGCCGGCCGCCGCCAGCACATCGAGCAGCAGCGGGCCGCGCAGGCTGTGCGCCTTGCCGTCGTATTCGAGCGTAGGCTTGATGAGGCGCGCGGGCAGGCGGGCGAGGGCGCCGAAATCGAAGGCGTGGGCTTTCTCGAAGCTGAGCTTTTGCTTGTGCATCATCTGGTCGAGCGCCGGATCGAAGGGGCCACGGTTGGGCTTGCCGATGGCGCCGGTCGCGGTCAGCAGCGTTGGTCCGGACGCGGCCCCGGCATCGGCCCGGGCAACAGCGGGAAGGGCGCCGGCAGCCAGCGCCGCGCCCAGGAAGTGACGTTTTTTCATGCGACAATCTCCGGTATTTGCTTGGTTGCCATCATAGCTTGTTGCGTGTTCCCATGGACCTCTTCCTGCCACCCGATACCCTGACGCCCATCGCGCTGCCCGACGGCGAGCTGGCCCTGCTGCGCCAGCTCGCGCTCGGCATGGGCAACGCCGAGGTGCTGGCCGCGCTGATCGCCGAGACCGCGTGGAAGGCCGAGCACATCACGCTATGGGGCCGCCGGTTGCTGCAGCCGCGCCTGAGCGCCTGGCACGGCGAGGCCCGCTACACCTATTCCGGCCTGACCATGGAGCCGCTGCCTTTCACCCCCTTGCAGCGCGAGATCAAGGCGGCGGTGGAGCAAGCCAGCGGCCGGCGCTTCAACAGCGTCTTGCTCAATTACTACCGGGACGGCCGCGACAGCATGGGCATGCACAGCGATGACGAGGCCGAACTGGGGCCGGCACCGGCGATCGCCTCGGTCAGTTTCGGCGCCACGCGCACTTTCATCCTCAAGCACAAGCGCTCGAAACAGACCCTGAAGCTCGAACTGGAGGCCGGCAGCCTGCTTTTGATGTCAGGAAGTACACAAAAAAATTGGTTGCATGGAATTAACAAAGTGACTGCCGCCGTGGGGCCGCGTGTGAATCTAACTTTCCGCTATATCTTCTAAATTCGCCGTTCTTCCATCTTTCTCGCGGATCATATTGATGACTTTACGGTCATTAATTTGCGAAAATCGCAATTTTGTGCTTACAACTGATTACATTTCTTACGGATTCGGGACGGACGTGCCGTTTTCGCGGTGCTATCTTGACTACCTCGCAATTCATTGGGAATTGCGGACCAGACTGGTAACCAAGAAAAAGGAATCCGCATGAAAAAGCTCATCATCGCATTGATCGCAGGCGCATCGGCCATGGGCGCCGCCCAGGCGCAAGGCCCTTACGTGGGTGTCGGTATCGCTACTGCGAACCACAACGACAACATCCCTGGTAGCAGCAGCGGCAACTGGGACGGCTACAAGGCTTCCGGCAAGCTGTTCGGCGGCTACGAGTTCGACCAGATGTGGGGCCTGGAAGCCGGCTACACCGACTTCCGCAACTCGCATGGCAGCTACACGTTTAACAACACGGTCGGGAGCGCCGAGTCGGACGGTCACGCGTTCTACCTGGCCGCGAAAGCGAACGCGCCGATCAACGATCAGTTCTCGGTGTTCGGCAAGCTGGGTGCGGTGCGCACCAAGTCGAGCCTGAGCACCGGCATCGCCGCCCTCGACCATGACGACAGCAACACCGGCCTCTACGCGGGCATCGGCGGCCAGTACAACCTGAACAAGAAGGTTGCGCTGACCCTCGAATACGAGCGTTATGGCAAGAGCACCGATTTCGGCGCCAAGCCTGACGTCTGGACGCTGGGCGCACGCTACAGCTTCTAATCCGGCTGTCGGTATGCACCAAAAAAAGGGCCTGCCGGCCCTTTTTTCACGCCTGCCCGCTCACGCCGGGTCGCAACTGACGCGCCGCAGCGGAAAGTCGATGCCTTTCAGCGCGCCCCTCGACATGCCCTCGATGCGTGCGCGCAGCAGCTTGTCGCCCTCGCGCCGGTAGATAATGCGCTGCGGGAAGTCATGCTCGAGGTTCTCGAACACGAACTCGCTATCGGTCTGGCGCTGCAGCTGGAAGATGGTCTCGGGCCGCCCGGAAGGCTGCACGATGTAGGCAAGTTTGCCGGGCGCGGTTTCGCGGATCTGGATGAACTCGTAGGCCACGGTCTGGCCGTTCTTGACGGTGCGGCTGGTGCCCAGCACGGTGCCGCCGGCGGCCGCGGTCCACTGCTCGCCGGAGCCGGGTTCGGCGCCCTCGGTTTCGGTCCAGCACCCTTGCAGCCAGGCCAATTTGGCGACCGGATCGGCGGCCGCCGCGGCGCCCGCCAACGAAGCCAGCAGCGCTGCGCGCGCCGCGCGCCGGCAGATCGTCATGGACATGATAGGTTCCCCTGCGCAGTCGGAAATGAAGGTAACGCTATCACATTTGCGGTCGCATCGGGAACAATCAGGCCGGCCGCGACGAAGCGGTGCAGGGACGACCACGGCCAGTCGGCCGGGTGGACGCACAGGCCGTGGCGCAGCGGGTCGTGGTGCACATGATCGACCAGGGCAGTGTATTGCGCCTCGTCCGCGATCGGGTGGCGGCGATAGTGGCGTTCCCAGATCGCGCCGTCCTGCGAGGCGCTGGCCTTGCGTACCGACTTCGAGAACGCGATCTTGACGGCGCGCCAGCGGACGTCGCAATCGGCGTCGCCGGGCGGCAAGGTCCAGATCGCGTGCGCGTGATTCGGCAGCACGACCCAGGCATCGACATGGAAGGGCTTGCGGGTGCGCGCCTGGCGGATCGCCTCGCCGAACGCCGAGATGTGTTCGGTCAACAGCCCGCTGTCGCGGTCGAGAAGCCGGACGGTAAAAAAAAACGTCGCGCCTGGGGCACGGTTGCGGCCGTAATTGCTCATGGTTCCAGTGTGCCGAGCCGACGTGCACCCGATTAGAAATAAATCAAACGCGCGCCGCTCGATGCGACCTCATCAGTGCCGATTCTACACAGCCGCCCCATTCCGCGCTGCACGATTGAGCATGGGGTCACATCTGACATTCGTACATTTCGCGAGCGAAATGTACGAATGTCAGATGTGACCCCATGGTGTCTGCGGGCAAAAAAAAGCTCCCCGCAGGGAGCTCCGTTGCCGCGTGTAAGCGCTTAGACCGTCAGCGGCTTGTAGCGGATGCGCTTCGGCTTGGCGCCTTCTTCGCCCAGGCGCTTCTTCTTGTCGGCCTCGTACTCCTGGTAGTTGCCGTCGAAGAAGCTCACTTGCGAATTGCCTTCGAACGCGAGAATGTGCGTCGCGATCCGGTCGAGGAACCAGCGGTCGTGCGAAATCACCATCACGCTGCCGGCGAACTCCAGCAGCGCATCTTCCAACGCGCGCAGGGTCTCCACGTCGAGGTCGTTCGATGGCTCGTCCAGCAGCAACACGTTGCCGCCCATTAGCAGCGTCTTCGCCAGATGCAGGCGCCCGCGCTCGCCGCCCGACAGGTTGCCGACGATTTTCTGCTGGTCCGATCCCTTGAAGTTGAAACGCCCCAGATACGCGCGCGACGGCATCTCGAACCGCCCCACCGTCAATACGTCCGCACCGCCGGTCACATCTTCGAACACGGTCTTGCCGTCGGCCAGATTGTCGCGGCTCTGGTCGACGATCGACACCTTGGCCGTCTGCCCGATCACCACCTCGCCGCTGTCCGGCTGCTCCTTACCCGTGATCATCTTGAACAGCGTCGACTTGCCGGCGCCGTTCGGCCCGATGATGCCGACGATCGCGCCCGGCGGAATGATGAACGACAAATTGTCGATCAGCAGCCGGTCGCCAAACGCCTTCGACACATTCTTGAATTCGATCACGTCATTGCCCAGGCGCTCGGCCACCGGAATGAAAATCTCCTGGGTCTCGTTGCGCTTCTGGTATTCGTGCTCGGACAATTCGTTGAACCGCGCCAGCCGCGCCTTGCTCTTGGCCTGGCGCCCCTTCGGATTTTGGCGCACCCACTCGAGCTCCTTGGCGATGGTTTTCTGGCGCGACGATTCGGTCGCCTCTTCCTGCTTCAGGCGGTTGCTCTTTTGCTCCAGCCAGGAGCTGTAATTGCCCTTCCACGGAATCCCATGCCCGCGGTCCAGCTCCAAAATCCACTCGGCCGCATTGTCGAGGAAGTAGCGATCGTGGGTGATGCCGACCACGGTGCCCGGAAAGCGCAGCAGGAATTGCTCGAGCCAATCGACCGACTCGGCATCCAGGTGGTTGGTCGGCTCGTCGAGCAGCAGCATGTCGGGCTTCGACAGCAGCAAACGGCACAGCGCCACACGGCGCTTCTCGCCGCCCGACAGGATGCCGATCTTGGCGTCCCACGGCGGCAGGCGCAGCGCATCGGCCGCCATCTCGAGCTGCAGATTCAGGTTGCCGCCGTCCGAGGTCGAGATGATCGCTTCGAGCCGCGCCTGCTCGCTGGCGAGCGCGTCGAAATCGGCGTCTTCGTCGGCATACGCGGCATACACGGCTTCCAGTTTGGCCTGCGCCTCGAACACTTCGCCCAGGCCAGACTCGACCACCTGGCGCACCGTCTGCTCGGGATCGAGCTGCGGCTCCTGCGGCAGATAGCCGATGTTCAGGCCCGGCATCGGCACCGCTTCGCCCTGGATGTCGGTGTCGATCCCGGCCATGATTTTCAGCAGCGTCGATTTGCCGGAGCCGTTCAGGCCCAGCACGCCGATCTTCGCCCCCGGGAAGAACGACAGCGAAATGTCCTTGAGGATCTGGCGCTTGGGCGGGACGATTTTGCCCACGCGGTTCATGGTATAGACGTAATTTGCCATTGGAGACATTCAGGAATTGACGAGAAGACCGACAGGATAACTTATTTGCGTCGCCACAGGCCTTCCGCCGCGTACAAAGCCAGCGCGCCCCAGATCAGCACGAAGCCGACCAGCTGCTCGCCGCTGAAGGCTTCATGGAACAGCCACACGCCGAGCAGGAACTGCATGGTCGGCGACACATACTGCAGCAGCCCGAGCACCGACAGCGGAATGCGCCGCGCACCCGAGGCGAACAGCAGCAGCGGAATCGCGGTGATCGGCCCGGCCGCGATCAGCAGCCAGCGCAGCGCGTCCGACTCGGTGCTCATGAACACGTTCTCGCCGCGCATGCCGAGCCAGCCGACATACGCGAGCGCGATCGGGAACAGCACCATGGTCTCGAACGACAAGCCTTCCAGCGCACCGAGCGCCGCGGTCTTGCGCATCAGCCCGTAGCCGCCGAAGGTGGCGGCCAGGATCAGCGCGATCCACGGCACGCTGCCGGACTGCCAGGTCAGCCAGACGACGCCGCCAGCGGCCAGCGCGATCGCCAACCATTGCCCGATGCGCAGGCGTTCCTTCAGCAGCACGTAGCCGAACATGATGTTCACCAGCGGGTTGATGAAGTAGCCGAGGCTGGCCTCGATCACGTGGTCATTGTTGACCGCCCAGATGTAGACCAGCCAGTTGATGCTGAGCAGGAGGGCGCTGGCGACGAAGCTGGCAATCACGCGCGGCTGGCCCAGGATCGCCGGCAGCCATTTCCACTGGCGCCGCACGGTCAGCACGATGGCGAGAAACAGCAGTGACCACAGCACGCGGTGCGCCAGGATCTGGGTCGGCGGCACCGCGTGCAGCGCATGGAAGTAAATCGGGAACAGGCCCCAGCAAAGAAATGCCAGGACCGCATACAGGATGCCGGTGTGCATGGGCGACGATCGGAAAATTATTCTAGGCCAACATTATCGCCCAGTTGACCGAGCGTCCCGCCGCTTATTTACCGACCGAGAACAGCACCGCGTTGTTGATCGCGTACACCAGGCCATCGGCGCCCACCGCGGTCGGCGTGTAGGACTCGCCCAGCCCGCTGGTGAGGCGGATCTTCTGGCTCAGCGTGTTGGTCGTCAGGCTCCAGCGATACAGGTAGCCGTCTTCGCTGTTGACCAGGATCGACTTGGTGAACGGGTCGACCGCGGCGGTGTTGATGCACCACTCGGTGCTGCCGCCCGGGAAGCTCGGATCGGGCGTGGGGCCGAGGATGGTCAGCACTTCCTTCATCACGGGCAGGCCGGCGATGAAGTCGGTTTGGCTGGTGTTCGG
>DASRXO010000073.1:0-2681 GCA_035654095.1 Telluria sp. | reverse complement strand
CGTCATCAGGACGGGGCGCAGCCGGGTGCGCCCCGCGCCGAGCGCGGCCGTCCGCGCGTCGCGGCTGCCGAACTCCGGGTGACGCTGCTCGTTGGCGAACGTGATCATCAGGATGCTGTTCGCCACCAACACCACGCTGTCGGTGCCCGCGCTGACCGGCGCCATCATGTGCATGGGCGTGGCCACCGCCAACAGCGTGCTGGTGATCAGCTTCGCGCGCGAGCGGCTCGCCGAACTGGGCAATGCCACGGCCGCCGCGCTGGAAGCGGGCTTCGTGCGCTTCCGCCCGGTGCTGATGACGGCCTTGGCGATGATCATCGGCATGCTGCCGATGGCGCTGGGCCTGGGCGAGGGCGGCGAACAAAACGCGCCGCTGGGCCGCGCCGTGATCGGCGGCCTGATTTGTGCGACCATTGCCACGCTGGTCTTCGTCCCCGTCGTTTTCAGCCTCGTCCACGACAGGCATGCCCGCAAAGCCGTGCTGCAACCTCAAACCGGAGTTCTCGATGCCATCTAATTTCCTGCGATCGCGCCCCGCGCTGATCGCTTCCGCCGCCGTCATCCTGGCCGTCGCCGCGGTCGCCACCGGCCTGCTGAGCCGGCGCTCGCACGCCGAGCAGCTGCAGCAAAGCGCCACCGAACGCGCGATTCCGACGGTGGCCCTGTTGTCGCCCACCACCTCGGCGGCCGCCGCGCTGGAATTGCCGGCGCGGATAGACGCCTGGTCGCGCGCCCCGATCTACGCGCGCGTCAGCGGCTACCTGCAGCGCTGGGCGGTCGACATCGGCGCGCCGGTGAAGGCCGGCCAGTTGCTGGCGCTGATCGATGCGCCCGACCTCGACCAGCAGCTGCGCCAGGCGCAGGCCGAGCTGGCCACGGCGCGCAGCAACGTCACGCTGGCGGCCAGCACCGCCCAGCGCTGGCAGGCGCTGTTGCCGGCGAATGCGGTGTCGAAGCAGGCGGTCGACGAGAAGGCCGGCGACCTGGCGTCCAAGCAGACGGTGGTCCAGGCGGCGCAGGCCAACGTCGAGCGTCTGCAGGCGCTGCAGCGCTACACGCGCCTGGTGGCGCCGTTCGACGGCGTGGTCACGGCCCGCAATACCGACGTCGGCGCGCTGATCAATGTGGGCGGCGCGCCCGGCAGCGAGCTGTTCGTGGTGTCGGACGTCCAGCGCCTGCGCGTGTATGTGAACGTGCCGCAGCGCCAGGTGGCGCAGATCCATCCGGGCAGCATCGCCCAGATCGCGGTGCCCGAGCGGCCCGGCCGTACCTACCAGGCCACCGTGCAGTCGCTGGCGCAGACCATCAGCGCCGCGTCGGGCACCATGCTGGTCCAGCTGGCCGTCGACAACAAGGCCGGCGAGCTGGTGCCGGGCGCCTTCGCCATCGCGCGCTTCGACATGCCGGCCGGCGGCGACAGCGTCAGCGTGCCGCCCGGCGCGCTGATCGTCGGCAAGAACGGCGTGCAGGTGGCGACCGTGGACAGCGCCAGCCACGTCCGGCTCAAGCAGGTGACGATTGCGCGCGACCTGGGCGCCGTGGTCCAGCTGGCCGGGGTCGAGCCGGGCGCGCGCCTGATCGCCAACCCGCCCGACGGCGTCGCGAACGGCGACCTGGTGCGGGTGGCGACCGCCACCCGCTGAGGCGCTACGGTCGGGAAGGTCGCTGGCGCATGCCAGCGGCAGCGCGGTGGACCCGGCGTCGACCACGCGCCGCAGCGGCCGACGCTCAGGCGGCCGGCGGCAGCTGCGCGATCAGCTTGTCGAGCGTGATCGGATAGTCGCGCACGCGCACGCCGGTGGCATTGTAGACCGCGTTCGAGATCGCGGCCGCGACGCCGCAGATCCCCAGCTCGGCCACGCCCTTCGCCTTCATCGGCGACGAGATCGGATCGGTCTCGTCGAGGAAGATCACGTCCTGGTGCGGGATGTCGGCGTGCACCGGCACTTCATAGCCGGCCAGGTCGTGGTTGACGAAGCAGCCGAAGCGCTGGTCCACCGCCAGCTCCTCCATCAGCGCGGCGCCCACGCCCATCGTCATCGCGCCGATCACCTGGCTGCGCGCGGTCTTCGGATTGAGGATGCGCCCGGCCGCGCACACGGCCAGCATGCGCCGCACCCGCGTCTCGCCGGTCGCGGCGTCCACCCCCACCTCGACGAAATGCGCGCCGAAGGTCGATTGCTGGAAGCGCTTGTCGAGGTCGCCGTATTCGATCCGGTCTTCCGCCACCAGGCCGCGGCTGCCGGCCGCCTCGCCGAGCGGCACGCTGCGCGCGCCCGCGCGCACCTGTCCATCCGCGAAGCGCGCATCGGCCGGCGCGAAGCCGGCCCGCTGCGCGACGGCCGCGCGCAGCTTCAGGCACGCCGCATACACGCCCGCGGTCGCGTTGTTGCCGCCCCACTGGCCGCCCGATCCGCACGAGGCCGGGAAGCTCGAGTCGCCCAGCCGCACCACCACCTTGTCGAGCGGCACGCCCATCATCTCGGCCGCGGTCTGGGCGATGATCGTGTAGCTGCCGGTGCCGATGTCGGTCATGTCGGTCTCGACCGTCACCACGCCGTCGCCGCCAAGACGCACCCGCGCTGCCGAAGTCCAGTTGAGGTGGTTGCGGAAGGCTGATGCCACGCCCATGCCGACCAGGTAGCGACCGTCGCGAACCTGCGCCGGCTTCGCGTTGCGCC
>DASRXO010000072.1:0-10811 GCA_035654095.1 Telluria sp. | reverse complement strand
GAACAGCGCGATCACCAGGATCGCCGCCACGTTGATGCCGATGCCCAGCATCACCGCGTTCTGGTATTCCTGGTAGAACGCGGCGCTGCGCACGGCCAGCAATTCGTTCTGTTCGCGCGTCATGATCACCACCAGCAGGCGGATCTCGTCCATCGCCGACTTGCTGTCGGAGCTGGCCGCGATGGTGACGATGTCGTGCAGGCCGCCCTGGCGGTAGACGGTCAGGGCCTCGTCCATATTCGCCAGCTTGCGCTTGACCACGGTACGCAGCTGGGCCAGGTTCTTTTGCTGCGAGGGACTGTCGGCCAGCAGGATGCCGAGCTCGTCGAACTGCTTGTCGAGCTCGGCGGAAGCGGTGCGCATCGGCCCCAGATAGCTCTCGGCGCCGGACAGGAAATGGCCGCGCAGGCCGCTCTCGGCATCCATCACCAGCAGGTTCAGGTATTGCAGGCGGTCGCTGACGCGCGCGGTCTGCGACTGCAACTGGTTGGCGGCCTTCAGGGAATCGAGATTGTGAAACAGACTGACCCCGTTGACCACCAGGATCAGGACACAGACCAGGCACAGCACCGTTTTGTAAAACGGCAAACTGGGCTTGCCCGCTGAGTCAGTGGTGAAATACATCCTCGTTTCCTTTTGCGCGCTGCAGAGCCGGTCTGGCGGCAATTATAGACCGGGCGTGCATTGCGCGCAGCCAAGCTCAGCTGTACTGTGCGCAGGCGGGACGAGGCCGGCTCAGTCGAGCAAATTGTTTTTCATCGCGTAATAGGTCAGGTCGCTATTCGATTGCAGGCCCATCTTTTCCATGATGCGGGTGCGGTAAGTCGACACCGTCTTGATGCTCAGCGACAGCGCGACGCCGATGTCGGACACGGTCGCGCCCTTGGCCAGCCGCAGGAACACCTGGAACTCGCGGTCCGACAGCTCGGTGTGCAGGGCGGTGTTGGGGTCGCGGTCGAAACTCTGGGCCAGCAGCTCGCCCACGGTCGAGCTGACATAGCGCCGGCCCTGGTAGACGGTGCGCACCGCGGTCTTCAGCTCGTCCGCCTCGCATTCCTTGTTGAGGTAGCCATTCGCGCCCATCTTGAACAGGTTCAGGGCGTACTGCTGGGCCGGATAACCGGACAGGATCAGCACCGGCAAGTCGGGCTGGCCCTGGCGGATGGTGCGCAGGATGTCGATGCCGCTCTGGTCCGGCATGGCGATGTCCAGCAAGAGCACGTCGCAAATCTCGCGGCGTGCGATGTCAAGGGCTTCGCGCCCCGTTGCGCCTTCGGCCACGACGTCAAAATCGCCCGAAGAAGAGAATATCTGCTTGAATCCTGCTCGTACTATCTGGTGGTCGTCACAAATGGCAACGCGTATCATTGTCTTTCCTTAAATTTTCCCGGCATAGGAAAGAGCCCGAGGCGAGCCTCACGCCCGGTGCAGCGGCTGCGTTGATGATCATAATTTTAATATTCTAGCACTCTCACTGTCGTGTACAACAGGAGCGCGAACGCAGGAGCGGTACAACCGAGGCGGGCAAGGGTCCCCGTGGTTCAGGATGCCTGTTTCAAAAGGTCCAGGATGGCGATCAGCTCCTTGCGGATCATCGCCCTGTCGAGCCCGGCCTGCGCGGCAGCACCGGTCTCGAGGCCGTAAGCCCCGTCGTGATCCGCGTCGGCGCCGTTTGCCACGGCCTCGCTGATGCGGCTATCGAGTTTATTGCGTGCGCCACTGATCGTAAAGCCCTGTTCATATAACAATTCGCGGATGCGACGAATCAGCAACACCTCGTGGTGTTGGTAATAGCGGCGGTTACCACGTCGTTTGACAGGTTTTAGCTGAGTAAATTCCTGCTCCCAGTAGCGCAGCACGTGCGGTTTGACCCCGCACAACTCGCTGACCTCGCCTATCGTGAAATAGCGCTTGGCCGGAATCGAGGGCAGCACAATCAGATCGGTCTTGCTGGGACGATCGTTCATGGTTCAGTTCAGGCGGCGCGCGCCATCGGGCTGGTCTCTTCGACCATGCCTTTCAGTTTCTGGCTCGCGTGGAAGGTCACGACGCGGCGCGCCGTGATGGGGATCTCTTCCCCGGTCTTGGGATTGCGCCCCGGCCGTTGCGGCTTGTCGCGCAGCTGGAAGTTGCCGAAGCCCGAAAGCTTGACCGCCTCGCCACGCTCGAGCGCATTGCGGATTTCGTCGAAGAAGGTCTCGACCATGTCCTTGGCTTCGCGCTTGTTCAGCCCGACCTGCTCGAACAGCAGCTCGGCCAGCTCGGCCTTGGTCAGGGTCGGCAAGTCCTTCTCCGCCTCCTGGCGCACCTTGGCAACCTGCATCGCACGATGCAGGTCGGCCGCCAACGCCGATTGGAGTACGGCGGAATCAACGTCGTGGTTATTAATTTTGCAGCCCTGCCTTCAATCTAATTTCGTCTTGGAAATTTACGACCGCATGCGCGCGCCGTGCGCGAGGCCGGCTGCCGCTGCGATCTTCGTTATGACCTCGTCGACCACTTCGTCTTGCAAGGTGTTTTGAGTATCTTGCAAGCTAAAGCGGAAAGCAAGGCTTTTTTCGTCCGATTCCAATCCTTTGCCGCGATATTCATCAAACAAAACAATGGCTTGCACGATGTTACCATGAGGCATTTCTCGCAGCTGCCGAGCGAAAGTTTCCATCAGCGCCTGGGCCGCAACCGTTTGCTTGACCACCAAAGCCAGGTCGCGCGTGGCGCCCGGGAACTTGGAGATCTCTGCATATGCCGGCACGGTACGTTGCTGTAACGCAACTGCGTCGACCTCGAACAGCACCGGCGCCTGCGGCAATTCATACTTCTGCAGCCAGCGCGGATGCAGTTCGCCGATGAAACCGATCGTTACGCCATCCAGCTCGACATTGGCGGAGCGGCCCGGATGCAGCGCCGGATGCTCGGCCTTGGTGAAGCGCAACTGGCGCGGCGCGAACAGCGCCTCGAGGTCGGCCTTGACGTCGAAATAATCGACGGCGCGCGCCGCCACGCCCCACTGCTCGTCGAGCGCCGGGCCGTAGGCGATCGCGGCCACGCGCTTGGGCTGGTCGAAACCGGCCACCGCCAGCGGCCCGTCCTGGGCCTGGGGATTGCGCTTGAAGATCGCGCCGACTTCGAACATGCGCACCCGGCCGGCCTTGCGGTTCAGGTTGTAGCGCACATCGGCCACCAGGCTGCCGATCAGCGAAGACCGCATCACGCCCATCTGGCTGGCGATCGGATTGCGCAGCTTGATCTGGTCGCTATTGGCGGAGAAATCGCTTTCCCACGCGGCGTCGACGAAACTCATGTTAACCACTTCCTGGTAGCCGAGGTCGGCCAGTTGATGGCGCACCGCGAACAGCGAACGCGTGTTCTCGGGCGCGATGATCATCTTGCTCGCCGCCACAGGTGGCAGCGCGGGAATATTCTCGAAACCGTAGACCCGGGCGACTTCCTCGATCAGGTCTTCTTCGATCTCGATATCGAAACGGTAGGACGGCGCGGTCACCGCGAACTGCCCCGGCTGCTGCGTGAACGGCAGGCCCAGGCGGGTGAATATGTCGGCCACCATCTCGTCGGTAATGGTAACCCCGATGACCTTTTCGGCGCGCGCGGTACGCAGCAGCACCGGCGCGCGCTGCGGGATATTCACGACCTGGTCGTCGACCGGGCCCACTTGCGTGGTGGTGGTGCCGCAGATTTCGACGATCAGCGCGGTGATGCGCTCGATGTGCTCGACCGTGGTCGCGTAATCGACGCCGCGCTCGAAACGGTGCGCCGCGTCGGTCGAGAAGTTATAGCGCCGCGCGCGGCCCTGGATCGCATCCGGCCACCAGAACGCGGCTTCGAGGTAGATGTTGGCGGTCTCCAGCGTGACGGCGGTGGCGTCGCCGCCCATGATGCCGGCCAGCGATTCGATCTCGCGCTGGTCGGCGATCACGCCGACCCACTCGTCGACTTCGACCGTGTTGCCGTTCAAGAGCTTGAGCGTCTCCCCTTTCCGGCCCCAGCGGATCTCGAGGCCGCCGTGGATCTTGTCGAGGTCGAACACATGCGAAGGACGGCCCAGCTCCAGCATCACGTAGTTCGAGATGTCGACCAGCGCCGATAGCGGCCGCTGGCCGCTGCGTTCGAGGCGCTGCTTGATCCAGGCCGGGGTCTCGGCCTTCGCATTCAGGCCGCGGATCACGCGTCCGGAAAAGCGTCCGCACAACTCGGGCGCGGAGATCGTGGCCGGCAGGATTTCATCGCTGGTGACCGCCGCCGGCCGCGTCTGCGGCAGCTGCAGCGGGGTGCCGGTCAGCGCCGACACTTCGCGCGCCACGCCCAGCACCGACAGGCAATCGGCCTTGTTCGGCGTGAGCTTGATGGTGAACTTCAGGTCGTTCAAGGCCAGGTAGTCGCGGATGTTCTGGCCGACCGGCGCATCGGCCGCCAGTTCCATCAGGCCGCCGTGCTCCTCCGACAATTTGAGTTCGCGCGCCGAGCACAGCATGCCTTGGGATTCGACCCCGCGCAGCTCGCCGACCTGGATCACGAAGGGCTGGCCGTCGGCGCCAGGCGGCAGCACCGCGCCGGCCATCGCGCAGATCGCCTTCATGCCGGCGCGCACATTCGGCGCGCCGCACACGATATTGAGCTGGGTGCCGGTGCCCACGTTCACCTTGCACACGTTGAGGCGGTCGGCGTTGGGATGCTTGACCACTTCCAGCACCTCGGCCACCACCACGTTCGAGAACGGCGGCGCGACCGCTTCGACTTCCTCGACTTCCAGGCCGGACATGGTCAGCAGGTGCGCCAGTTCGTCCGAGGTCATCTTCGGATCGACCATGGTACGCAGCCAGTTTTCAGAAAATTGCATCGTTGATCCTTGAATTAATTGAACTGCTTCAGGAAGCGCAGGTCGCCTTCGTAGAACAGGCGCAGGTCGTTGATCCCGTAGCGCAGCATGGTCAGGCGCTCGAGGCCGGAGCCGAACGCGAAGCCGATGAAGCGTTCCGGATCGAGGCCGAAGTTGCGCACCACGGTCGGGTGCACCTGGCCGGCGCCCGACACTTCCAGCCAGCGTCCCTTGAGCGGGCCGCTGCCGAAGGCGATGTCGATCTCGGCCGACGGTTCGGTGAACGGGAAGTAGGACGGACGGAAGCGCACCTGCAGGTCCTCGGTCTCGAAGAAGGCTTTCACGAAATTCAGGTAGACGCCTTTCAGGTCGGCGAAACTGATGTCCTCGGCGATCCACAGGCCTTCGACCTGGTGGAACATCGGCGAGTGGGTGGCGTCGCTGTCGACCCGGTAAGTGCGGCCCGGCGCGATGACCTTGATCGGCGGCGTGTGGGTGCGCGCGTAACGCACCTGCATCGGGCTGGTGTGGGTGCGCAGCAGCAGCGGCTTGCCGGCGCTGTCTTCGCCCTCGATGTAGAAAGTGTCCTGCATCGAACGGGCCGGATGGTTTTCCGGGCTGTTGAGGGCGGTGAAGTTGGTCCAGTCGGTTTCGATTTCGGGGCCGTCGGCGACATCGAAACCGATCGAGCGGAAGATTTCCTCGACCCGCTCCCAGCTGCGCATGACCGGGTGGATCCCGCCCATCGAGCGGCCGCGGCCGGGCAAGGTGACGTCGATCGCTTCCGCGTTCAGGCGCGCTTCGAGCTGGGCGTTCGCGAGGGCGTCGCGGCGGGCGCCGAGCGCGGCCTCGATCTGCACCTTGGCGGCGTTGATGATCGCGCCCTGGGTCTTTTTCTGGTCGGGGTCGAGCTTGCCGAGCCCCTTCATCAATTCGGTGATCCGGCCGGTCTTGCCGAGGTAGCTGGCCTTGGCGTTTTCCAGTGCGGCAGCGTCTTGGGCGGCGAGAAAGTCAGCCTGCGCCGAGACGACGAGTTCATCCAGGGAGTTCATGCGTTGTGGTTTCCTGTGTTCGAAGGGTGGGGTCAGTGCCGACATTCGTACACGAGCTCAACAGGCGAGCCTGTTGAGCTCGTGTACGAATGTCGGCACTGACCCCACCCTTCCAATCAAAAACGGGGCACAGGTTTGAACCTCTGCCCCGCTCTTTAACGCCACCCGCAGGCGGCGCCTTGCAACGACCGTGCTTAGGCAGCGATCTTTGCCTTGACTGCGTTGACAATCGCGGCGAAGGCCGGCTTGTCCATCACGGCCATATCGGCCAGGACTTTGCGGTCCAGTTCGATCGAGGCTTTCTTCAGGCCGTTCATGAACACGCTGTAGGTCATGCCATGCTCACGCGAAGCGGCATTGATACGGGTGATCCACAGGGCACGGAAGACGCGCTTCTTGTTGCGGCGATCGCGGTAAGCGTACTGGCCGGCGCGCATGACTGCTTGCTTGGCAATACGATAGACCTTGCTGCGGCGACCACGGTAGCCTTTAGCTTGATCGAGAACTTTTTTATGACGGGCACGAGCTGTAACCCCACGTTTAACTCTAGGCATAGTAACTCCTTAGTGTGAGATTAAGCCGACGGCATCATGCGCAAGACGGATTTCACGTCTGCCGCATCAACGTTCGTGATTCCACGCAAGTGGCGTTTGCTCTTGGTGGTTTTCTTGGTCAGGATGTGGCGCTTGAACGCGTGACCCGATTTAACGGTTCCACCTGGACGCACGCGAAAACGTTTCTTCGCGGAGCTTTTGGTCTTCATTTTTGGCATAGATGTTCTGTCCCTTGCGGACAGCTCCATTATCAAGGATTGCAGGTGGCAGCCCTGCGCTGCTCTTAGATGCCTGCTTTCACAGTTTTCTCTCTCCCGTGAAGGAGGAAACCGCAGATTCTAGCACGAATCGGCGCACAAATAGCAAGGGCGGGTGAGAAAACCCACCCGCCCGGCGTAGTTCGTGTGGCTTACTTCTTTTTCTTCGGCGACAGGATCATGATCATCTGGCGGCCTTCCATCTTCGGGAACTGCTCGACCTGGCCATAGGGCTCGAGGTCGCCTTTCAGGCGTTCCAGCATGCGGAAACCGATGTCCTGGTGGGCCATCTCACGGCCGCGGAAACGCAGCGTGATCTTGGTTTTGTCGCCGTCTTCCAGGAACTTGACCAGGTTGCGCAGCTTGATGTTGTAATCGCCATCATCGGTGCCCGGACGGAATTTGACTTCCTTCACGAGGATGATCTTTTGCTTCAATTTGGCTTCGTGGGCCTTCTTCTGCTCCGAATACTTGAACTTGCCGTAGTCCATCAGGCGGCATACCGGCGGCTGCGCGGTGGGCGCGATTTCCACCAGATCTACGTTCGCTTCTTCGGCCAGACGAAAAGCCTCGGCCAGGCTCACAATGCCAAGCGGCTCGTTGTCCACCCCGGATAAACGCATTTCGGGGGCAGTGATTTCGCCATTGATGCGATGCGACTTGTCAGTAGCTATGTTGTTTCCTTTTAAAATCTGATGAATTAGCCGCGCTTGGAGTGCTTAACTCCTCAAGCCTTGGAATCGACCTCGTGTTTGAGGCGCTCCATCAGGGCATCGATGGACATCACGCCCAAATCGATATTGCCACGAGCTCGCACGGCCACAGTGTTGGCATCCCGCTCTTTGTCGCCGATCACGAGGATGTACGGCAGTTTTTGGACGGAATGTTCACGTATTTTATAGGTTATCTTCTCGTTGCGCAAATCAGCATGCACGCGGAACCCCGATTTGCGCAATTTTGCCGTGATTTCCTGCACGTAGTCGGCCTGGGCGTCGGAGATGTTGAGCACCGCCACCTGGACCGGGGCCAGCCACATCGGCAAGGCGCCCGCATAGTTTTCGATCAAAATGCCGATAAACCGTTCCAGCGAGCCGACAATCGCCCGGTGCAGCATGACCGGCACCTTGCGCGAATTGTCGACCGCGACATACTCGGCGCCCAGCCGGCCCGGCATCGAAAAGTCGACCTGCATGGTGCCGACCTGCCATGGACGGCCGAGGCTGTCCTTCAGGTGGTATTCGATCTTCGGGCCGTAGAACGCGCCCTCGCCCGGCAGCTCGGTCCAGCTCACGCCGCAGGCGCGCAGCGCCGAACGCAGGGCTTCCTCGGCGGTGTCCCACACCTCGTCGGAGCCGATCCGGTTGTCCGGGCGCAGCGCCAGCTTGACGTCGATATTCTCGAAACCGAAGTCGCCGTAGACTTCCATCGCCTGCGCGTGGAAGGCCGTCACTTCGGGCTCGATCTGTTCTTCGGTGCAGAAGATATGGCCATCGTCCTGGGTGAAGCCGCGCACCCGCATCACGCCGTGCAGCGCGCCGGACGGCTCGTTGCGGTGGCACTGGCCGAACTCGCCGTAGCGCAGCGGCAGGTCGCGGTAGCTCTTCATGCCGGCGTTGTAGATCTGCACATGGCCGGGGCAATTCATCGGCTTCAGCGCGTAGGAGCGGTTCTCCGATTCGGTGGAGAACATATTCTCGCGGTAGTTTTCCCAGTGCCCGGTTTTTTCCCACAGCGTACGGTCGAGGATCTGCGGCGCCTTCACTTCCTGGTAGCCGTTGAGCTGGTATTTGTGGCGCATGTACTGCTCGACCTGCTGCCAGATGGTCCAGCCTTTCGGGTGCCAGAACACCAGGCCCGGCGCCTCGTCCTGGAAGTGGAAGAAATCGAGCTGCTTGCCCAGCTTGCGGTGGTCGCGCTTCTCGGCCTCTTCGAGGTTGTGCAGATACAGTTCCTGGTCTTCCTTCTTGGCCCAGGCGGTGCCGTAGACCCGCTGCAGCATCTCGTTCTTCGAGTCGCCGCGCCAGTAGGCGCCGGCCAGCTTCATCAGCTTGAACACCTTGAGCTTGCCGGTCGACGGCACGTGCGGGCCGCGGCACAGGTCGGTGAACTTGCCTTCCGCGTACAGCGACACGTCTTCGCCGGCCGGGATCGAGCCGATGATCTCGGCCTTGTAGGCTTCGCCGATCGACTTGAAGTAGGCCACCGCCTCGTCGCGCGGCAAGACCTTGCGCGTGACCGGCTCGTCCTTCTTGGCCAGTTCCGTCATTTTCTTTTCGATCGCCGCCAGGTCGTCGGGCGTGAACGGGCGCTTGTACGAGAAGTCGTAGTAGAAGCCGTTCTCGATGACCGGGCCGATCGTCACTTGCGCCTCGGGGAACAGCTCCTTGACGGCGTAAGCCAGCAGGTGGGCGGTCGAGTGGCGGATCACGTCCAGGCCCTCGGGATCCTTGTCGGTCACGATCGCCAGCTCGGCGCTCTTCTCGATCAGGAAGGAGGTATCGACCACCGTGCCGTCGACCTTGCCGGCCAGCGCCGCCTTGGCCAGGCCGGCGCCGATGCTGGCGGCGACCTGCGCCACGGTGACTGGGCCGTCGAACTGGCGCTCGGAACCATCGGGAAGGCGGACTGAAACCATGCTGTTCTCCTGAACAAAGACAGATAATAAGGGCAAACAAAAATGCGGACGAAAAAAAACGCGGACTAGCCGCGTTGATCTTTTCGTTGAGCGAAAGACTCCACCTCGACTAGCGTCGCTGGAACAACTCCGTCGTAGTTCGCGGTGTCATAACCATGGTGCCTTTCTCGCTCTTACTTGTATTCTGGTGGGCGGTGCAGAATTCGAATCTGCGACCCCTTGGATGTCGACCAAGTATTCTAACCAGCTGAACTAACCGCCCGAAGACCAGCATTATAGAGAGGCGCCGGGCGAATGACAAGGGTTTTTTTATGGTGGCAAGGCAACTTGGGCGCCGAGCCCAAGGCCAGTGCGGCGGATATCCATTACACTCTCGGCTGCGCCACTTTTTCCACTCCCGCCGATGCACGCCAAACCGATCCCGCCCTCCTCCGCCCACCTGCACGCCCACCATGCGGGCGACGCCCGGCATGCGCACTATGTCGAAGCGCGCAGCCAGTCGGCGCTGGCGTGGGCGCTCGGCCTGACGCTGTGCTTTGCCGCGGTCGAAGTCGGCGCGGGCTTCCTGTCGAATTCCCTGGCGCTGATCTCGGACGCCGGCCACATGGTCACCGACGCCGCCGCGCTCGGCCTGGCCCTGCTGGCGCAGCTGATCGCCAAGCGCCCGCCGTCGGCCAAGCACTCGTTCGGCTTTGGCCGCGCCGAAGCGTTGGCCGCCTTCGTCAATGGCCTGGTGATGCTGGCGGTGGTCGGCTGGATCATGTTCGAAGCGGTGCGCCGCTTCGCCGCGCCGCAGCCGGTGCAGGGCGCGACCGTATTCGTGGTGGCCACCATCGGCCTGCTGATCAACCTCGCGGTCGCGTGGGTGCTCTCGCGCGACAAGCAGAGCATGAACACCCGCGCCGCGCTGGTGCACGTGATGGGCGACCTGCTCGGCTCGGTCGCCGCGATCGCCGCCGGCGTCGTGATCTACCTGAGCGGCTGGATGCAGATCGACCCGCTGCTGTCGGTGTTCGTCTCGCTGCTGATCCTCAAATCGACGCTCGGCCTGCTGCGCGAGTCGTATCACTTCCTGATGGAAGGCGTGCCGCACCAGATCGACTACCTGCGGGTCGGCGCCGACCTGGGCGAGGTGCCCGGCGTGCTGTCGGTGCATGACCTGCACGTGTGGGACATGTCGCCCGGCCAGCCGGCCCTGATCGGCCACCTCGAGATCCGCGACCTCGACGCCTGGCCCGGGGTGCTGGCCGCGGTCAAGGCGATGCTGCTGGCGCGCCACGGCATCGACCACGTCACGCTGCAGCCGGAAGCGCACGACTAGCGCGGCAAGCCCGGTCTGACCGCGCCGCTAGGGTTTCGACGCGAGGTCGATGCGGCGCCGGATGCGCGCCGCTTCCGCCGCATCGCCCGCATCGGCCGCGCGCTTGGCCGACACCCCCAGCCACATCAGCAGCGGACGGCGCCAGCCTTGCTGCGACG
>DASRXO010000071.1:0-2433 GCA_035654095.1 Telluria sp. | reverse complement strand
CCTTCATCAAACGCCCACACTTATCGACTGTTAATTGTTAAAGAACTTGTTTGGTGCTGCCTTGCTGTGCTGACGAAGCGTTGTGTTCGTAAGCAGCAGAGAGGTGAGATTATGGGGGGTGGCGCGATGCGCGTCAACCCCCTTTCGTTCACAGTCCGTCGAAATCGGCCGGCCGCTTCTCGAGGAAGGCCGCCATCCCTTCGCGCTGCGCCGCCGTGCCGAAACCGGCATGGAAGTAGCGGCGCTCATAGCGCACGCCTTCCGATAGCGAGCCTTCATAGGCCCGGTTCACACAATCCTTGATCGCGATCGCCACCGTGGTCGGCATCGCCGCGATCGTCGTTGCGGCCGCCAGCGCTTCTTCCATCAGTTTGTCGGCTGGAACCACGCGCGACACCAGCCCGGTCCGCTCCGCTTCGGCCGCGTCGATCATGCGCGCGGTCAGCAGCATGTCCATCGCCTTCGATTTGCCGATCGCGCGCGGCAGGCGCTGGGTGCCGCCGGCGCCGGGCGTCACGCCGACCTTGATCTCGGGCTGACCGAACTTGGCGGTATCGGCCGCGATCAGGAAGTCGCACATCATCGCCAGCTCGCAGCCGCCGCCCAGCGCAAAACCGGCCACCGCGCCGATCACCGGTTTACGCACATTCAGGATGTGCTCCCAGTTGCGGCCGATGAAGTTGCCCGGAAAGGTATCGGCATAGGTGTAGTTGGCCATCGCCGCAATGTCGGCGCCGGCCGCGAACGCCTTCTCGCTGCCGGTCAGGATGATGCAGCCGATGTCGCTGTCGGCATCGAATTTATAGAGCGCCTGGCCCAGCTCGTTCATCATATTGTCGTTCAGGGCATTCAGCGCCTTCGGGCGGTTCAGGCGAATCACAGCCACGTTACCGTGGGTTTCGATCAGCAGGTCTGAGTATTGCATGGCTACCCCTTATTAAGAATGAAACGGAATCTGCGATTGTAGCGCTTCCCGCCCCGCTCACGGCAGCGGCGCGCTGGTATCATTTACGCTCGACATCATTACCGTACTGGATTCCTTATTCTTGCCCTCCTGCGCGACAAGCTGAGCAACGATCATTTACTGCGCAGCGCGGACTTCCGCCGCCTCTGGTTCAGCAGCATCCTGAACAGTTTCGGCGGCCAGATCACCGGCCTCGCCCTGCCGCTGTGCGCAGTCCTGCTGCTGCATGCGACGCCGGCCCAGATGGGCACCCTGAGCGCGCTGCAGGCGGTGCCGTTCGCGCTGTTTGGCCTCCCGGTCGGCGTGCTGCTCGACCGCAGTCGCAAGCTGCCGATCCTGCTCGCCAGCGAAATGATGTTCTGCCTGGTGCTGGCCAGCGTGCCGCTCGCGCACTGGCTGGGCGTGCTGTCGATGCCATGGCTGTACGCGGTCGGCTTCATGATGGGCACCGGCCTGGTGATCGGCGGCGGCGCCGAACAGGTCTACCTGACCTTCGTGGTCGGCCGCGAAGGCCTGATCGACGCCCAAACCAAATTCGCCGCCACCGATTCGGCCGCGCGGCTGGTCGCGCCGGGCATCGCGGGGGTGCTGGTGCAGCTGCTGAGCGCACCGCTGGCGGTGCTGGTCAACGCCACCGGCTACCTCGTCTCGCTGCTGAACATGCGCCGCATCAGCGTGCGCGAGCCGGCGCCGGCCAAGACCGACACCCATCCCTGGCACGACATGCTCGACGGCCTGCGCTTCATCTGGGGCCATCCCATCCTGCGGCCGCTGGCGTGGGTGGCAGGCTTCTGGCACTTCCTGTTTTATGGTTACGTGGCGCTGCTGGTGCTGTTCGCGACCCGCGTGCTGGGCATGACGCCCGGGGTGCTGGGCACCGCGCAGATGCTGGGCGGGCTCGGCGTGCTGGCCAGCTCGGTGATGCTCAAGCCGCTGTCGCGCCGCTTCGGCTCGGGCGGCACGGTGATGATCGGCCTGTCGAGCACCGCGCTCGGCTTCATGCTGATGCCGACCATTCCGGCCGCGCTGTTCGGCAGCGCGACCTGGACCACCATCGCTTACGGCACGCTGGTGTTCTTCTTCGATTGCGGCGTCATGCTGTTCTTCATGCCCTACGTGTCGCTGCGCCAGCGCGTCACGCCCGACGCCTTCCTCGGCCGCATGGTGTCGACCATGCGTTTCCTGACGGTGGCCACCGCGCCGCTGGGGGCGCTGTCGGCCGGTTTCGTGGCCGACCGCTACGGGGTGCGCACCGGCCTCGCCTGCGTGGCGGTCGGCGCGCTCGCGCTGACCGCGTGGGCCATGCTGTTCACCTCATTGCGTTCGGTTCGCGACTGAAGGCAGGGCCTTCGGCAGCAGCACCCAGAGTTGGCCGCGCTGCTTCATGCGGCCCGCGTTCTCGGCCGCCTCGCTGCCGAAGCCGAAGAAGAAGTCGGCCCGCACCGCGCCGCGGATCGCGCCGCCCGTAT
>DASRXO010000070.1:0-12002 GCA_035654095.1 Telluria sp. | reverse complement strand
CGCCTGTGCATGCCGGAGCTCAGCGAGGCCGAACGGGTGGCGCTGGCGCGCCGCCATTTCCAGGCCTATTCGCGCAGCGTGTGGGAGCGTGCGATCCTGTGGTGGGCGCCCGAGTCGCGCCTGCGGCGCCTGATCCAGCTCGACCCCGCGGTGCCGCTGGCGGCGATGGCGGCGCGCCCCACCATCCTGCTGTGCCCGCACTTCGTCTGCCTCGACGTGGCCGGGGTGGCGGTGGCGATGGAAGCGACCGCCAGCTCGATGTACGTGGCGCAAAAGAACGCCGTGTTCGACGAGGTGCTGCGGCGCGGCCGCGAGCGCTTCCGCCCGGTCCACCTGTTCACCCGCCAGGACGGCATCAAGCCGATCATCCGTTCGCTGCGCCAGCGCGTGCCCTACTTCATGCTGCCGGACATGGACTTCGGCGACAGGGAAGCGGCGTTCGTGCCCTTCTTCGGGGTCCCGGCCGCGACCCTGACCGCGCCCGGCCGCATCGCGCTGGCCACCGACGCGCAAGTGATCCCGGTGGTGGCGACCTTCCTGCCGAATTACGCCGGCTGGCGCGTGAGCTTCTATCCGGCCTTCGAGAACTTCCCCGGCGACGACCTGGTGGAGTCGGCGCGCCGCATGAATGCCTTCATCGAAGCGCGCGTGCGCGAAGCGCCGGCCGAGTATTTCTGGACCCACAAGCGGTTCAAGACGCGGCCCGAGGGCGAGCCCTCGGTCTACGGCGCGCCGCAGCCGGCTGAACAATCCTGAGCGCAGTCCGATATACTGGCAGCATGAAACTCAAATTCACCAAGATGCATGGCGCGGGCAACGATTTCATCGTGGTCGACGCCATCAACCAGCAGGTCGAACTCAGCGCCGCGCAATGGAAGCGGCTGGCCGACCGCCGCTTCGGCATCGGCGCCGACCAGATCCTGGTGGTGGAGAAGGCGGCCAGCGCCGGCTGCGACTTCCGCTACCGCATCTTCAACCAGGACGGCGGCGAGGTCGAGCAGTGCGGCAATGGCGCGCGCGCCTTCGTCAAGTTCGTCACCGAAAAAGGCCTGAGCGCGCAGCGCGAGATCCGGGTCCAGACCATGTCGGGCATCATCGCGCCGCGCCTCGAAGCGAACGGCACGATCACGGTCGACATGGGCGCGCCGCTGCTCGAGCCGGTGGCGGTGCCGTTCAACGACGCCGGCCTGGCCGGCCGGAGCGAGGGCCGCGACACCACCTGGCCGCTGGCGCTCGAGATCGGCGGCGCCGGCGAGACGATGTTCATGTCGGTGCTCTCGATGGGCAATCCGCATGCGGTGCAAGTGGTCGAGGACGTCGATACCGCGCCGGTGGCCGAGACCGGCCCGCTGATCGAGCACCATCCGCGCTTCCCGAAACGGGTCAACGCCGGCTTCATGCAGGTGGTGGCGCGCGACCATATCAAGCTGCGCGTGTTCGAACGCGGCGTCGGCGAGACCCTCGCCTGCGGCACCGGTTCCTGCGCGGCGGCGGTGGCCGGCATCCGGCGCGGCCTGCTCGATTCGCCGGTGCGGGTCAGCGCGCGCGGCGGCGAGCTGTCGGTGGCCTGGGGCGGCGAAGGCCAGCCGGTCTACCTGAGCGGCCCGGCCGTCACGGTCTTCGACGGCGAGATCGAGATCGACGCGGCGTAACTTACGCGGCCAGGTCGTAACGCTGGTCGGGCGCCGCGGCCGGCAGCTCCGGCACCAGCGTGCGCAGGCGGTACAGGCGCTGGCGGTAATTTCCCTCGGGGCCGGCCGGCCCGCCATCCACGTCGTCGAACAGGCGCGCGATGCGGTCGAGCGCCTGGCGTTCCTGCGCCGTGTCGACCAGCACCAGGCGGCGCTTGCTGCGGCCGTAGCTGGCGCGGATATCGATCACCAGGCAGTGCCCGCGGTCGGCCGCCGCGACGTCGAGCAGCAGCGCTTCGGCCCGGCTCAGGCTGAAGATGGCGGCCAGCTCGAGGCGCGCGGCCAGCAGCGGATGGCGGGCGGCCAGCTCGCGGCGCGGCACCAGCGCCCCGGTGTCGGTATAGGCCGGCGCCGCGCTGCGCGGGGCGATCTTGCGCAGCGCCGCCGCGGCTTGAGCGCAGCCCTGCGCGGCGGCCTGCTGCAGCCAGTAGAGCGCGCGCACGTCGTTGTTTTCGTGCTCGCGGCGCGCGCGCCAGGCATTGTTGCCGCACTCGCGCTGGGCGTCGCGCAAGCCCATGCCGGCCGCGCGCTCGAGGTACTTCTGGGCGTCGGCCACGTTGCGTTGCGAGAATTCCGGCTTGATATAAATGCGCGACAGCGCGTACCAGGCTTCGGCCATGCCCTGCTCGCCGGCCAGCGTGAGCCAGCGGATCGCCTTCTTGAAATTGGCCGCGCCGGCGCCCGCCGCGACCCGCTTGCCGTCCACCTCCATGCGCGCGCACCACAGGCCGACCGCGAACTGGGCGTGACGGTCGTGCCCGGCGGCGGCCAGCTCCCACAAGCCGCGCAATTCATCCGGATCGGCCGGATCGGCCGGCGCGTGGCCGGGCTGGACCCCGGCCAACAGGCGCGCGCAACGCGACACCAGCCGCACTTCGTCGGGTGCGACGCGCGGCGGCTGGCTGCCGCCCGCGGCCTGGACCAGCGCCCGCGCCAGCGGCAAGGCGCACTGCACATACAAGTCCCACCGGCCGGCCTCCCAAGCCTGGTCGAGCAGGCTGAACGCGGCGGCGGCGGCGCCGTCGGCGGCCCGCCGCGGCCAGGGTTCGGATGGCGAGCCCGCTGCCGCATCGGGGCCGGGATCGGCGGCCGGCGGGCTTGCACCGGCCTGCTGCTGGGCCAGCACCAGGCCGGTGCGCGCCACCCCATGGTCATCGGCGCGCTCATACCGCGCGGCCAGCGGGTGGCCGCTTTGGCGCACCAGGTCGAGCGGAATGTGGGTCCCGATCAAGGCGCGCGCCTCGGTGCAATCCTGCTGCGCCGCACGGTCCAGCCAATGCAGCGCGGTCGGCAGGCTCTTCGGCAGGCCGGCGCTGCCGAACAGGTAAAGCTTGCCCAGTTCGAGCTGGGCGCCGGCCTGCCCGGCGCGCGCGGCGCGAATGATTCCTAGTTCTTCACGATTCGCCATCGTTCTTGTGCTTACCTTGTCGGAACGGAGTTGCCAACATACAACAAGTGGTGGAATGGGTGCGCGCGATACGACAGCGCCGACCAAGTCTAAGCCAGCGGCGACGGGAATTCGGGGCGAAGGACGCAGTGCTTGAGCTGGCGCAAACGGCTTGTGGCGGCGGTCGTGGCAAGCTGGGTGGAACCACTCGCAAGAGGTGTGAAATCCGCGCGCATTATGCGTTTCATTAATACAACAGCACGATTCGAATTATTGGCTTTCAACCAAACCTTCGCTTCATAATCGACCAAGGCGTAAAGCTTTACACGACAAACAATTAAGGTACATCTTACAGGAGCGGCAATACACGGTCTGAGTGCTCTGCGGGTTTCACCGATAACTAAAATAGAGGACGACTACATGAAAAAATCACTTTGGGCTCTGGCAATTCTGGGGGCTTACGCCGGTGTTGCACAGGCGCAATCATCGGTTCAGATCTATGGCAACGTTGACGCCGGCATCATCAAACGCACAGACCAGACGCTCGCCATCGGCAAGCGCGCAAACAACACCCTGGGTTTCAAAGGTATCGAAGACCTCGGCAGCGGCCTGAAGGCGCTATTCCAGCTAGAAATCCGCTACGAGCCGGACACCGGCACGGTCGAGAGCGGCTCGCGTCCGCTGTTCCAGGGCCAAAGCCGGGTCGGCCTGCAAGGCGACTTCGGGATGGTCCGCCTGGGCCGCGGCCTGACCGCCTTCCAGGAAACCAGCACCTATTTCGAACCATGGCACGGCATGCCGACCCCGGCCGGCTTCCAGACCGACCTGACCGTCGCCGGCTACACCTCCGATCCGCTGAGCCCGGTCGGCAATTCGAACAACCGCTTCTCGAACGCGCTGTTCTATAACTCGCCTGAATACATGGGCTTCCAGCTCAACACGACGATCGCCACCAAGGAAGCGAACGGAAGCCCGGTGCTGGTCGGCCGCGGCACCGCCGCGCTGCCGCAGTACCCGGCGAACGCCGAAGGCTCCGCCAACCCGTACTCGGTGACCGCCACCTACAAGAACGGCCCGGCCGCCTTCATGCTGGCCGCCGAGCGCAATGCGGTCGAGACCAAGCTGTGGTCGGTGGCCGGCTCGCTGCAGGCGCTGCCCGAGCTGAAAATGATGCTCTCGTACACCCGCCAGGACCAGGATCACACCAAGCTGATCAATCCGAAGACCCGGGCCTGGGTGCTGGGCGCCAACTACACCGTGGGCGCGGGCAAGATCCTGGCCGGCTACGGCCAGAAGTCGCCCGACGGCGTGGTCAAGACCAAGCAGATGTCGCTCGGTTACGAGTACAGCCTGTCGAAGCGCACTTACCTGTACCTCGATGCTTCGAATAGAAAAGGGCCCACCCTCCCCGAAAACATCCGTCAATACGACATCGGCGTGAACCACGCGTTCTAGGCACCGCCGCGCCGCGCTCCAAGGGCGAAGCCGGGTAACCGGCTTCGCCCTTGTCGTTTTGTGTCATTTTCGCAACCGTGCTCTACCGCCGAGCCGGGCTGTCTGTACAGCGCCGGGAAACGATGGCATATTGACGCAGACGAATTAGTACGCACGTTCGTTTTAAAAAAATTATATCCATGGAGACGCAATGAAGAAAAAATTACTCGCCGCTCTCATCGCCAGCTCTTGTGCCGCCCCGGTGCTGGCCCAGTCCAACGTGACGATCTACGGCATCGCCGACGCTGGCCTGATGAAGCAGTCCGGCGAGACGCTGCGCGTGGTCAGCGGCATCGCCGACGGCTCGCGCCTCGGCTTCAAGGGTACCGAAAATCTCGGCGGCGGCTTCAAGGCGATCTTCAACCTCGAGGCGCGTGTCGAGCTCGACAACGGCAGCCAGAAACCCACCCTGCTCAGCGACGAGCAGGGCCTGTACCTGACCAAGGGCATGGGCGCGCTGCCGGCGCCGGTGCTGGCCGCGATCCGCGGCGCGTTCCAGGTCAAGGGCGCGGCGGCCGTCAATCCGGAAGGCGCGCTGTTCGACCGCACTTCGATGGTCGGCCTGATCACCCCGGCCGGTGCGATCCTGATGGGCCGCATGTACACGCCGGGCTATGAAGTGTTCGCGCTGTCCGACGTGTTCGAGACCGGCACCGCCGGCACCTGGGGCGGCATCACCGGCGGCAGCGCCGGCTTCACCGCGCTGGGCGCCGACATCCGTTCGCAGAAATCGATCCAGTACCGGCTCGCCACCCCGCAAGGCCTGGGCGGCTCGCTGATGTACGGCTTCAAAGGCTCGGGCTACCTCGGGCGCTACAACAAGTTCCTGGCCGGCGCCGTCACCTACAAGGCGAATGCCTGGGATGTCGGCATCGGCCACAACCGCGGCTACGACCAGGGCGACGCGGTCAGCCTGGTGACCACCACCGTCGGCGGTTCCTACGCCATGGGCGACTTCAAGTGGTTCGCCGGCTACCACGACCAGCGCAACCGCAACTCGGCCCTGCTGCGCGAATACATCGCCGGCTACGACGCCCAGATCGCCCCGGCGCTGGCGCCGCTGGGGGCGGCCACCGCGGGCGCGCTGCGCAATGTGTTCGTCACCAACATCACCAACAACACCCAGATCGATGCCGCCAGCTACCAGTTCGGCCTGCATTACCGGGTCGGCGCCGGCCGCGTGATGGCCTCGTTCGCGCACCAGAACGACCGCAGCAAGTCCGACAGCGACGCCAAGCTGTTCGCCATCGGCTACGACTACAACCTGTCCAAGCGCACCGACATCTACACCGTCGCCGCCCAGATCAACAACAAGAACGACGCCCAGTACATTCCGGGGTCGGCCGGTTCGCCGGGCGGCTTCCTGAAGACGCCGGGCGACAAGGGCCGCGGCTACCAGATCGGCATCCGCCACCGCTTCTGAGCGCGCCCGCGCCCCGTCCGAGACGCCTGCGGGCGTCTTTTTTTATGCCCGGCCGGCGCCGGCAGTCGGGTAGAATTGCAGATAACCCATTTCGCAGACCAGACCTCAATGATCGCAACCTTCGATTCCGCCGCCATCGCCCACTACCTGGCCAACAACCCCGATTTTTTCGAAGAGCATGCCGGCCTGCTGGGCCGCATCAAGCTGTCCAGCCCGCTGACCGGGAAAGCCGTCTCGCTGCAGGAACGCCAGATGGAAGTCATGCGCGACAAGTACAAGGCGCTCGAATTGCGCATGGCCGAACTGGTCCGCACCGCCCAGGACAATGCGGCGATCGCGAATAAATTCCACGCCTGGACCCAGGCCCTGCTGCGCGCGCGCCACGACGCCGACCTGCCGCGCATCCTGGCCGACCGCCTGGCCGCCGAGTTCGCGGTGCCCCAGTGCACCCTGCGCCTGTGGGACCTGGCGCCCGCGCATGCCGCCGGCTGGTTCGGCGCCGACGTGTCGGACGACGCCCGCATCTTCGCCAACAGCCTGCTGGCGCCCTACTGCGGCAGCAACCACGACTTCGAAGCGGTGCGCTGGCTGGACCAGCCGGCGGCCGTGCAATCGACCGTGATCCTGCCGCTGCGCAGCGCGGGCAGCGCCTTCGGCCTGCTGATCCTCGGTTCGCCCGACCCGGCGCGCTTCAGCGCCGATATGGCGACCGACTTCCTGATCCACATCGGCGACACGGCCAGCGCCGCGCTGGCCGCGCTGCGCGCCTAGCCATGGACGCGGCCGGCAAGCTGGCGTGGGTGGAACGCTACCTGGTCCAGCTTGCCACCCAGCGCAAGCTGTCGCCGCACACGGTCAGCGCCTACCGCCGCGACCTGCTGCAACTGGCCGCGCTGACCACCAGCGGCTGGGACGCGCTGAACCACTTCGATATCCGCCGCCTGACCTCGACACTGCACGCCCGCCAGCTCGACCCGCGCTCGATCGCGCGCAAGCTGTCGAGCTGGCGCGGCTTCTTCGGCTGGCTGTCGCAGCACCTGGCGCTGGCCGCCAATCCGGTCGACGGGGTGCGCGCGCCGAAGCGCGCCAGGAACCTGCCCAAGGCGCTGTCGGTGGACGACGCGGTGCATCTGGTGGCCGGTGCGCCGCACGCCCATCCCGAGCCGGCCGACCTGTGCAACCGCGCGATGTTCGAGCTGCTGTATTCGAGCGGCTTGCGGGTGTCGGAACTGGCCGGCCTCGACCTGCGCTACCACCAGGGCGACGCGCAGCACCCGGCTTCGCTCGGCTGGCTCGACCTCGATGCCGGCGAAGTGCTGGTCACCGGCAAGGGCAACAAGATGCGCAAGGTGCCCATGGGGCGGCCGGCGATGGAAGCGCTGGCGGCCTGGCTGGCGGTGCGCCCGCCCGCGCGCGACGGCGGCGCCGCGCTGTTCCTGTCGGCGCGCGCCAGCCGGGTCAGCCCACGCGTGGTGCAACTGCGCCTGAAGACCTACGCGCGGCGCGCCGGCACCGCGGTCGAGGTCCATCCGCACGTGCTGCGCCACTCGTTCGCCTCGCATCTGCTGCAATCCTCGGGCGACTTGCGCGCGGTGCAGGAAATGCTGGGCCACGCCAGCATCGCCTCCACCCAGGTCTATACCGCGCTCGACTTCCAGCACCTGGCCGCGGTCTACGACAAGGCGCACCCGCGCGCCAAATCCAAATAAGCAATCACCTCCGGCATGAGCGGGATCAAGGGTTTGCGCGCTAATTGGAAGCAAAGTGCGAAATCCGGCATAATCGCTCGATTATTCAGGCCGCACGGCGGCCCCACGACACGGTAAAACCCTATGGCTTTGATTCCTGGCACCATCCTGACCGGCTTCCTCGGCGCGGGCAAGACCACCCTGCTCAAGCGCATCCTGCAAGAGCCGCACGGGCTGCGCATCGCCGTCATCGAAAACGAGTTCGGCCAGGAAAACATCGACAACGAGATCCTGGTGCAGGACAGCGGCGAGCAGATCGTCGAGATGAACAACGGCTGCATCTGCTGCACCGTGCGCGGCGACCTGATCGTGGCGCTGACCAGCCTCGCGCAAAAACGCGAAGCCGGCGAGATCGCCTTCGACCGCGTGGTGATCGAAACCACCGGCCTGGCCAACCCCGGCCCGGTGGCCCAGACGTTTTTCATGGACGAGGAAGTGGGCGCGCACTACCTGCTCGACGCCATCATCACGGTGGTCGACGCGCGCCACGCCATGGCCCAGCTCGACGAGCACGAGGAAGCCCAGCGCCAGGTGGGCTTCGCCGACAAGCTGCTGCTGTCGAAGACCGACCTGGTCGATGCGGCGCAGCTGGCCGAGCTGAGCACCCGCCTCAAGCGCATCAACCCGCGCGCGCCGATCAGCCGGGCCGACTTCGGCCGGGTGCCGCTGGCCGAGGTGCTCGACATCCGCGGCTTCAACCTCAACGACAAGCTGGAAATCGACCCCGCCTTCCTGACCGCCGACGAGGCGCACGACCATGCGCACCACCACGCGCACGAGCACGACGGCGAGCACGACGGCGAGCACGAACATGTGCATACCGAGGCCTGCGACCACAGCCACGACCACGATCATCGCGGCCTGGCGTCGGGGCACCACAGCGACGACATCGCAGCCTTCGTGTTCAAGAGCAAGCGGCCGTTCGACCCCGCCCGTCTCGATGAGTTCCTCGGCAGCCTGGTCCAGGTATTCGGCCCGCGCATGTTGCGCTACAAGGGCGTGCTGCTGATGGAAGGCGCCGACCGCAAGGTGGTGTTCCAGGGCGTGCACCAGGTGATGGGCAGCGATATCGGGGCGAAATGGGGCGAAACCGAAGAACGTGGCAGCAAAATGGTTTTTATTGGCAAAAATTTACCGAAAGACGTCTTTATCCGCGGTTTGGAACAATGTTTGGTATAAACTATCCCGGTTTTGTGGTGCGCGCCGCGCATCGCCTTTATTTGACGACTGAATTGCCAATACGCCAGTACGGCGAGGGGAAGACATCGGGATGGCAATATGAAGGAAACCGTGACCAAATCCAGCAAAAAAATCGGCGGCGCCGCCGCAGGCAAGACCAGCGCATCGGCCCTGGTTAAGAAGACCAAACCCAAGGCGCAAGCTGCGCCGGTGAGCAAGCCGGCAGCGCGGCCCGCCGCCAAGGGGGGCGCCAAGTCGGCGCCTGCCAGCAAGGCCAAGCCGGCCGTGAAAGCGGCGCCGAAAAAAGCCGTCCCCAAGGCCGCGCCCAAACCGGCGGCCAAGGCCGTCAAGGCAGCGGCAAAACCGGCCGTGAAAGCGGTCAAGGCGGCCGCGCCGGCAAAAAAAGCCGCACCGACCAAACCGGCGGCAAGCAAGGCAGCACCAGTCAAGAAGGCAGCCAAGCCAGCCGCGCAAGCTGCGGGCGGCAAGCACAGCGCAGCAGCGGCGAAAGCGTCGCCAAAAGCGGCCGAGGCAGGCAGTAAAAAGACGGCAAGGCAGCAAGCCGTCATGGCAGCCGACACGAGCGTTCGCACCACAGCAGTAACGGGTGCCGCGGCCGGGTTAGCTGATAAAATGAAAACCTCTGTCGTATCGAAGGTAAGTGAAGTCATGACTAAAACAACTAAATCGACCCCCGCCGTGAACACGGAAGGCCGTCTCCTGACCGAAGACGAAATTCGGTCTATGAACGAGAAGGACTACATGAATCCGGCGCAGCTGGCGTTTTTCAAGGCGCGTTTGCAGCAGCTTGAAAAAGACCTTTTGAAGAACGCGGGTGAGACTACCGAACACCTGCGCGAAACCGTGCTCGTTCCCGATCCGGCCGACCGCGCCACGATCGAGGAAGAACACGCGCTCGAACTGCGCACCCGCGACCGCGAACGCAAGCTGCTCAAGAAAGTGCAGCAGTCGATCGCCGCGATCGATGGCGGCGACTACGGCTGGTGCGAAGAAACCGGCGAGCCGATCGGCATCCCGCGCCTGATCGCGCGTCCGACCGCGACCCTGTCGCTGGAAGCCCAGCAGCGCCGCGAACTCAAGCAAAAACTGTACGGCGACTGAGCCTGCGCGCCCGCCCTAGCTGCAAGCATGCGTCCCGGCGCATGCTTTTTTTTCGCCCGAAACCCAGCGGTGTGAACGAAAACCTTTCCCTTCGGCTACACTAGCGTGCGGCGCAGCGCCGCCGTGCTACCTTCTTGAAAAAGCGCCGCCACACAGACAGGGAACGCCGTGGGTATTTTCTCCATCTTCAAGAGAAAAAATGAACAGCCGGATGGCCTCGCCGGGCCGGCCGATTCGCGCCTGCGCGCCGGCGAACCCTCGCGCCTGCCCGCCGACGCCGAGGCCGAGCGCGCGCGCCAGCGCGAGATCGCGCGCGCCACCGCGGCCAAGATCGACGCCATCGAATCGGCCATGGCCTCGGACATCTTCAACGAGCCCGAACCGGCCTGGGGCAGCGGCCCGCGGCGCGCGCGCACCAATGCCCAGATCGGCGGCGCGGCCGGCGCCGACACCCTGCCGCTGCTGGAACTGGCCACCACCGAGCTGCTGGCCGACGACGATACGCCGGACGCTCCGGTGGCGCCGCAGACCGCGCCGGTGGTCGAGGAAATCGCGATCATGTACGCCAACGGCCAGGCCGAGATCGCCGAGCAGATGCTGATCGACAGCCTGGCCGAGGTCGGCCAGACCGACCGCGCGGTCTGGTGGATGCTGTTCGACCTGTACCAGGCCGGCGGCCAGCAAGACGCGTTCGACAATATCGCGATCGACTACGCCAGCCGCTTCGAAACCTCGCCGCCGACCTGGGCCCCGCCCGCGCCGCCGGCCAGCGGCGACAAGGCCTACGCCGGCGTGACCCCGACCGAATCGTTCGGCGGCCTGCTGGACGACACCATCGCGCCCCAGCTGCAGCGCCTGCTCGAACTGGCCGGCGTGAATCCCGTGGTGCGGCTCGAAGTGGGCCGCGTCAAGGACGTCACGCCCGAGGGTTGCGCGCGGCTGCTGGCGGCGCTCGCCTCGCTGCGCAGCGGCAAGCGCGAACTGATCCTGGCCGGCGCCGCCGAACTGGCCGAGACCGTGCGCGCCACCATCGCGATCGGCCAGCGCGACGCCAGCGAGGCGCCGTGGCTGCTGCTGCTCGAACTGCTGCAGCTGATGAACCGCGAAAAGGATTTCGAGGAAACCGCGATGGATTACTGCGTCACCTACGAGGTCTCGCCGCCCTCGTTCGAAGCGCCGGCCAACGTGGCCACCGCGGCCGCCTCGCGCGCGCCCTCCTCGACCGACCGCTTCATGCTGCCCGACGTGGTGGGCGGCGCCAGCGCCCCGCTGTTCGACGCCATCGCCGCCTACGCCACCCTGCACCAGCCGGTGGTGCTGGATTGCTCGCGCCTGGCGCGCATCGATTACGGCGCCGCCAGCCAGCTGCTGGTGCGCCTGCGCCCGATCGCCGCCGCGGACAAGAAAATCGAATTGCGCGACGTGAACCATCTGATCGCTGCACTATTCAAACTCCTGGGCTATGCTGAAGTAGCCCGGCTGTTTCCGCATAAATACTGAACACCCCTGACGTGCCCGCCGGTATCTTGCAATTTGCTTGAGCATCCCCATTTCTTGGTGGCTGGATAACTTAGAGGCAGATATGGAACAATTTCACGGCACCACCATCCTGTGCGTGCGACGCGGCAAGCAAGTCGCGCTCGGCGGCGACGGCCAGGTCACCCTCGGCAACGTCGTCATGAAGGGCTCGGCGCGCAAGGTGCGCAAGCTGTACCAGGGCAAGGTACTGGTCGGCTTTGCCGGCGGCACCGCCGACGCCTTCACCCTGCTCGACCGCTTCGAAGCCAAGCTCGAGAAGCACCAGGGCAACCTGCTGCGCTCGGCTGTCGAGCTCGCCAAGGACTGGCGCACCGACAGGATCCTGCGCCGGCTCGAGGCGATGCTCGCCATCGCCGACAGGGAGTCGTCGCTGGTGATCACGGGAACGGGCGACGTGCTGGAGCCCGAGCGTGGCGTGC
>DASRXO010000069.1:0-9246 GCA_035654095.1 Telluria sp. | reverse complement strand
CTGGCGCGAGCCGGTGAAGCCCACCGCCTTGATCGCCGCATGGCTCACCAGCTGGTGCCCGATCTCGTAGCCTTCGCCGATCAGCATCGAGAACACGCCCTCGTGCAGGCCGCAAGCGGCGACCGCTTTCTGGATCGCCTTGCCGACCAGCTCGGACGTGCCGAGGTGGGCATTGTGCGCCTTGACCACCACCGGGCAGCCGGCCGCCAGCGCCGAGGCGGTGTCGCCGCCGCCCACCGAGAACGCGAGCGGGAAATTGCTGGCGCCGAACACGGCCACCGGTCCCAGCGCGATCTTGCGCAGCCGCAGATCGGCGCGCGGCGGCACCCGCTCCGGCAACGCCGAATCGAGCGTGGCGCCGAGCCAGCGGCCGTCGCGCACGACCTTGGCGAACAGCCGCAACTGGCCCACCGTGCGCCCGCGCTCGCCTTCGAGCCGCGCTTTCGGCAAACCGGTTTCGCTCATCGCCCGTTCGATCAGCGCGTCGCCGATCTCGAGGATGGCGCCAGCCACCGCTTCGAGAAACAGCGCGCGCTGCTCGAGCGTGGTCTCGCGGTAGCTGTCGAAGGCCTGCGCGGCGAGCGTGCACGCGCGCTCGACGTCGGCCGCGCCGGCCAGCCCGAAGGCCGGCTCCAACTCGGCATTGGTGGACGGGTCGAGCGCGCGCAACTGGCCTTGCTGGCCGCGCAGCGCGCGCGCGCCGATGATCATTTCGCCCTGAATCTGCATGCTTGTACTCCTTGTGTGTTTACTGCGCGCCCTGCTTGAGGATCAGCTGATTGAGCTTATCGCCTTCTTCGTCCGTCAAGTCGGTCAGCGGCGCGCGCACCGGACCGGCGTCGTGGCCGACCAGCCGTGCACCGGCCTTGACGATGCTGACCGCGTAACCGGCCTTGCGGTTGCGGATCTCGAGGTAAGGCAGGAAGAACTCGTCGAGCAGGCGGTTGGTGGTGGCGCTGTCGTCTTTCGCGACCGCGTGGTAGAAGTCCATCGCCAGCTTCGGCATGAAGTTGAACACGGCCGACGAGTACACCGGTACGCCCAGCGCCTTGTAGGCCGCGGCATATACTTCCGCGGTCGGCAGGCCGCCGAGGTAGCTGAAGCGGTCGCCCATGCGGCGCCAGATCGAGACCATCAATTCGATGTCGCCGATGCCGTCCTTGAAGCCGATCAGGTTCGGGCAGCGGTCGGCCAGCTTCGCCAGCGAGTCCGGCGTCAGGCGGCAGACGTTGCGGTTGTAGACCACCACGCCGAACTTGACCGAGTTGCAGACCTGCTCGACGTGCGCGACCAGGCCGTCCTGGCTGGCCTCGGTCAGGTAGTGCGGCAGCAGCAGCACGCCCTGCGCGCCGAGGCGTTCGGCTTCTTGTGCGTAGGCGATCGCACTGCGGGTCGCGCCGCCGGCGCCGGCCAGGATCGGCACCTTGCCGCGGCAGGTCTCGACCGCGGTGCGGATCACGTCCGAGTACTCGTCCGGCGTCAGCGAGAAGAACTCGCCGGTGCCGCCGGCGGCGAACAGCGCGCTCGCGCCGTAGGGCGCCAGCCATTCCAGCCGCTCGATGTAGCTCTTGGCGCGGAAATCGCCCGCCGCATCGAAGTCGGTGACCGGGAACGACAGGAGGCCGGACGAGAGGATCTGCTTGAGTTCTTGGGGATGCATGGTGTCTCCAAAATAGGTAAAAGGGGAAATCGCTATGTTGTATGACATCGTACAACTACTGGCCGCGATACGCAAGTCCTTTCGTCACTACCGGTATCAGGCGCTGCCGCCGCTGTCCATGCCCGCTTCGATCGATTCCTGGGCTCGCCGCAGGCGCTCGCGGCTGTTGCTCAGGTGGGTGCGCATCGCGGCGCGCGCCGCTTCCGGGTCCTTGCGCAAGATGGCTTGGTAGATGTCTTCGTGCTCGCGGTTCACGCGTTGCAGGTAGACCGCCGGATCGTCGTGCGCCAGTTGCGCCGAGTTGATGCGGGCGCGCGGAATGATGGTGTTGCCGAGGTCGCTCAAGATCTCGACGAAGTAGCGGTTGCCGGTGGCCTGGGCGATCAGCAGGTGGAACTGGACGTCGGCGCTGACCGAGTTGCCCTCCTTGCCCGCGCCCTGCTGCATGGCCTTCAGGATCGCGCCCAGCTCGGCCATCTGCGGCTCGCTGCGGCGCGCGGCGGCCAGCCATGCCGCTTCGGTCTCGAGACTGATGCGCAGCTCGAGGATGGCGAGCACGTCGCCGATGGTGCGGATGGTGTCGGCCGCGATGCGCAGGTTGGCCGGCTGCGGTTCGAGCACGAAGGTGCCGATGCCGTGCCGGGTTTCGACCAGGCCGCCGGCCTGCAGGTGCGAGATCGCCTCGCGCACCACGGTGCGGCTGACGCCGTGCAGCTCCATGATGGCGGACTCGGTGGGCAGCTTTTCGCCCGGCTTGAGGACGCCGCCCTGAATGCTCTGGGTGATCGATTCGACCACGCCCTGCGCAAGGTTGCGGTGCTTCTTGCGCGGCGCGGCGGATGGGGAAACGGTGGACTCGGCCATGGTGGTTGGATGGATCGGCAATGGACCGATTATACCATTTTGTTATGAGATGTCTGACATGTAGGGTGGGTACGGGTTCACCGTGCCCACGCGGCGCGAGCGCGTGGGCACGGTCCCCGTACCCACCCTACCAACTCACGGTAATCCGATTCCGCTCGTCGGCATACACGTACTCGACCTGCTTGGCCAACCGGCGGATCAGCAGCAGCCCCACCCCGCCGACCTCCAGCTGCTCGGCCGGCGCGCGCATGTCGCGCTGACCGTGGGCGCAGTGCGCGGTCAAGGGATCGAAGGGCGGCGCCTGATCCTCCAGCCAGAACTTGCCGCCTTCGACGCCCACCCACAGCGGCTGCAAGCTGTCGCCGCGGTAGCCGTGCAGGATCGCGTTGCGCATCAACTCTTCGAGGATCAGCTCGCTGCGCGCCACCAGGTCCTGCGCCACACCGTTGCGCAGCAAGCCTTGCGCCACGAAGGCCTGCGCGGCCGGGACGGCTTCCAGCCGCGCATCGAAGCGCGTGCTAAAATTACAACTATTGCGTGCTGAATAGTTTGCGGTCGGCTCCATATCACGCATCTTATCGTAATGCCATGTCCCGGAGAAGAAACATGACACCCTACGCAGCAATCGTCCTGGCCGCCGCCTTGCTGGCCGCCGGCGCGCCGGCCATCGCGGCCGCGAACCCGGCCGGCACCATCAAGAATTCCAGGGGCAGCGCCAGCATCGAGCGCGAGGGCCAGAAGCTGGCAGCGCCGGCCGGCGCGGCGGTGCTCGGCAGCGACCGCATCGTCACCGGCGCCGACGGCAGCGTTGGCATCATGCTGCTCGACGACACCCTGCTCTCGGTCGGTCCCAACAGCACGGTCTCGCTCGACAAATTCGCCTTCGATCCGGCCACCAACGATGGCGCGCTGAGCGCCTCGGTCAAGCGCGGCACCATGGCCGTCATCTCCGGCAAGCTGGCCAAGAAGACGCCGGGCACGGTCCAGTTCAGCACCCCCAGCGCAATCCTCGGCGTGCGCGGCACCGAGTTCGTGATCGACGTCGGCGACGGACAGAAATGATGGCGTCGCCGCTCCTGCTGCTGGTTCCCTTGCTCGCCGCCTTGTGGCCCGCGCCGCCGCGCGTCACCGAAACCATCACCCTGCTGCCGAACGCGGACGGCAGGCCGAGCGCAGTGGTGGTCCGCTCGGCCAACGGCGAGACCGTGATCGACCGGCCCTACCTGAGCGCCAGCGTGTTCGCGGGCGGCGCCGTGACGCCGAAAGACCAGGAGCCGGCCTACGTCAAGGCGCGCTACAGCGCCACGCTGTCGGCCCTGCCCGAGGCGGCCGCGGTGTATGTGGTCTACTTCGACGCCGGCACCGACCTCTTGACGCCCGAATCGGCCGAGCGCATCAAGCAGATCCGCGCCCAGCTGGCGCGCCGCGCCGAGCCCGAGATCGCGCTGGTCGGCCACGCCGACCGCGTCGATATGCCCGGCTACAACGACGAGCTGTCGCTGCGCCGCGCGGCCGCCGTCCAGCGCGTGCTGGTCGCGGCCGGCATCGCGGACCGGCGCATCGTCACCATCGGCCGCGGCGCGCGCGAGCTGCTGGTCGACACGCGCGACGGCACCATCGAGCCCGGCAACCGGCGCGTCGAGATTCGCGTGCGCTGATTCAGGCCGCGCCTTTCCAGCACAGCACCAGCAAGGTCAGGTCGTCCGAGGGTTCGGCCTCGCCGACGTAGGCGCGCACGTCTTCGCGCACCGCGCGCACCACGTCCCGCGGCGCGGCCGGCGCGCCGGCGCCTGCGCCGGCCAGCAAGGCGTCGAGGCGTGCGCTGGTGTACAGGGCGCCGGCCTCGTTCATCGCTTCGGTGATGCCGTCGGTGATCAGGCACAGGCAGTCGCCTTCGCGCAGTTGGTAGCGCTGCACCGGGTACTCGAAATCGTCGATCACGCACAAGGGCGGGCCACCCGCGGCGCCCAGCGGCTCGACCCGGCCGTCGCGCGTCAGCAGGCGCGGCGCGTCGTGGCCCGCGTTGCACAGCGCGACTTCGCCGCTGCGCGCATCGAGGATGCCGGCCACGCCGGTCACGAACAGCATCTCGGGATTCTCGCGCACCAGCTCCTGGTTGGCGTGCTTCATGATGGTCGCCACGTCGTCGGCCGATCCGCGCAGCGCGATGCTTTTCGAGAGCGCCTTGGCCACCACCATGAACAGGCTGGCCGGCAGTCCCTTGCCCGATACGTCGCCGATCAGGAAGAACAGGCGGTCCCGATCGAGCATGAAGAAGTCGTACAGGTCGCCGCCCACTTCGCGCGCCGGTTCGAGCAGCGCGTCGAGCGCGAAGCGCGTCTCGCCGGGAAAGGCGCTGGCGGCCACCGGCAGCGTCGCCATCTGGATCCGGCGCGCGGCGCTCAATTCGCCGGCCGCGCGTGCGCCCGCCTCGCGCGCGAGCTGCAGGGCGCGCTCGCTGCGTTTGCGGTCGCGCACCTCGGCGATGAACATGGTGGCCAGCAGCACGGCGCACACCACGCTCATCGCGAGAAAGACGCCGGCCGCGTCGAACAGCAGGCCGGTGCGCGCGAACAGGATCGCCGCCCCGCCGAACAGCGCGAGCGACAGCGTGGCGCCCAGCAGCGCGGCCAGGCGCAGGCGCAGCAGCGGCAGCGCCCACACCAGCAGCAGGCTGCTGGCGCCGAACACGCCCGCCTCGGCCCAGCGCATCCAGCGCGGGCGCTGCAGGAAGCGACCGTCGAGGAAGCTTTCGATCAGCTGGACGTGGACGTCGACCCCGGGCAGGAAATCGCCGCGCGCATTGGTCTTGTTGTCCATCAGGCCGATGCCGGTCAGCGCGACAATCACGATCTTGTCCTGCAGCGCGGCCGGATCGGCCTTGCCGGTCATCAGGTCGAACGCGGAGATGTAGCGGTCCGGCGCCGGCGGCGAAAAATACGGCCAGACCGTGCCGTCGGGCCGGGTCGGCACTGTCAGGTCGCCCACCGACACGCTGCGCGCGCCATATGCATCGGCGTTCACCGTGACCGCCGGCGCCCCGGTCGCCACCCGCAGCAGTTCGATCGAGAAGCTGGGCAGCAACGCGCCACCCACCGAGCCGACCAGCGGCACCCGCCGCACCACGCCTTTTTCGAGATCGGCCGAGAGCAGCGCCTGGCCCTTGGCGGCGGCCTGCAGGCTGGGCAAACTGGCCAGCGCCTGCGGATAGTGGCGCAGGTGCGCGCGCACCTCGACGCCCTTGACCAGCACCGGCCAGGCGCGTACCAGGTCGGTGGTGCCCGCGGTGGCGACATCGAAGCCGGCCACGCCCAGCACCACCCGCGTACGCCGGATGCTGGCGGCCAGCACATCGTCGTGCACCGGCAGCGCGGCCAGTTCCGCGCGCAGGCCGGACTGGTTGAGGCCAAGGCTGGCGGCCAGCGCCTCGGGCGAGGTCATGTCGGCGTCGGGCATGATGATATCGAGACCGATCGCCAGCGCGCCGCCGGCCGCGATCCGGTCGACCAGCTCGGCAAGGCGGGTGCGCGGCCATGGCCACTGGCCGAACTGTTTGATCGCCGCTTCGTCGATGCCGATCACCTGCGCCGGCCCCGATGCGCGATGGCGCGGCATCAGCGCCTGGTAGCTGTCGAACAGCGCCAGCCGCAAGGCCGGCAGCGGGCCGTCGCCGGGCACGCACAGCAGCATGCCGAGCAGCGCCGTGAGCACCAGGGCCAGCGGCCTGCCCCTTCCGGCGCGGCTGTTCAGGAGCAGGCGGCGCAGCATGGCGGCGCGTTACAGCGCGATTTCCATGCCGTCGTAAGCGGACACGATCTCGAGCGGCGCTTCGCCCGTGATTTCGGCGTAGCGCCGCGATTCGGCCAGCACGCGCGCGATCTGCGCGTCGTCGTAAATCGGCTCATGGTGGAACAGGCAGAGGCGGCGCGCCTTGGCCAGCTGGCACAGCTCGACCCCGACCACATTGCTCGAGTGGCCCCAATCGGCCTTCACCGAAATCGAATCGGCCAGCGAGTACATGGCGTCGAAGATCACCAGGTCGGCAGCGCGGAAGAATTCGACGAAGGCTGCGCGCTCGGCCGCGTTATCGAGCTTGTGTTCGGAGTCGGTCGAATACACCATGCTCTTGCCGCCATGTTCGAGCCGGTAGCCGTAGGAGTCGCCCGCATGCAGCTGCAGCTTGGCGGTCACCGTCAGGCCGTTGATCTCGATCGGCTGGCCCGGCGTCATGTGGCGGAACTCGATGGTCGCGCCCAGTTGGTCGAAGCTGACCGGGAAGCTGATCGGCTCCTGCTGGCGGCGGAACGCGGTCTCGAGCTGTTCGTGGCAGCCGTGGATCACGATGCGGTTGCCCGGAATGTAGGCCGGCGTGAAGAAGGGGAAGCCCATGATGTGGTCCCAATGGAGGTGGGACATGAACACATGGTAGGTCTGCGGCTTGCCCGCGCCGTAACGCGCCAGCTTGGCGCCGCCCAACGGCCGCACGCCGCTGCCCATGTCGAGGATCACATGCTCGCTGGTGGTGGCCGGGTCCCACACCTCGACCTCGACGCAGCTCGAATGGCCGCCGAAGGTGCCGCTGATTTCGAACCCCAGTTCGTGGTCGACGTAGTGCGCGATCCGGTCGCTGTCGTCCAGCGCCCGGCCCCTGGCGCCTTCGAGCGCGGCGATGATCTTCGCGCGGATCTGGCGATGCGTGAGCGACACCGGCAGCGAGCCGCGCGCACCCCAGATGCGCGCCTTCATGCCGGCCCGCCCTGCGCTCCCAGCGCGGCCAGCGCCTCCTCGCGCGTGGCGAAAATCTCGAACAGCATATCGAAGCGGCTGATCTTGAACACCTCGAGCACCATCGGCGTGAGCGCGGCCAGCACCATGCGCCCGCCCTGCGGCTTGACCTGCTTGAGCGCGATCATCAGCGCGCGCAGGCCGATGCTGCTGATGTAGCCGACGCCCGAAAAGTCCAGCACCAGCCGCGCGCCGTCGGCGCTGCAATCGCGCAGATAGGGATCGAGCGCGCGCTTGAAGGCGTCGGCGTGACTGTGGTCGATCCGCCCGGTCGGGCTCAAGACGATGCTGTTTCCCGCTGTTTGCGGCGTGAGTTCCATGAGGACTGCCTTGCCCGAAATGTAAATTGCATGCTATGTGGAAAGTGTACCATCAGCCACTTTAGCAAGTGCAATTTTTACATCGTTTAGCGGGCCAGGGCGCCGAGCCGGCGGGCCGCGCGGGCCAAGACGCTGCCGGCCAGGTAGCGCGCGGTGAGGAAGGGATGCCTGGTGCCGTAGCCGTTCTTGACCAGGTTTTGCGGCATGAAGAAGCGGCTGAACAGGGCCAGCGCGCCGTCGCTGGCGGTGCGGAAGCGGCCGTTCACGTGGGTCGTGTTGAAGCCGTATTCGTTCTTGAACAGGAACACGGCGTTGGCCGAGCTCATCGCAATGTGGAAAGGCGCGCCCTCCTCCAACAGCGCAAAGCCGCCGATATACGAGGCGCGCACCGTCTGGCCAAGATCGGTCAGGCGGATGGACAGCGGCGCGATCAGGCCCGCCATCTCCAGCGCGCGCGGCAGATACAGCAAGGGCTTGCCGACCTGCTGGCGATACTTCGCGAACGCGGCGCCGATGTTGTCGAGCGTGTCCGGCGCTTCTGCCGGCAGCAGCTGGTGGCGCGCGCCGGCAAGCTGCATCCAGTGGCTCACGGCGGCGGCGCTGACATCGGCCAGCGTCTCGTTGGTGTCGCGCTCGAGGTCGAGCACATCGCCCGGCTGCAGGAAGCGCAGCGGATGCGGCAGCGCCGCCAGCGTCGATTGCGGCGTGTTCTGGCCGTCATTGAGGAAGGCGTTGTCCGCGTTCGAGAAGCGGATGAAGGAGGCGAAGGGGATCGTGATCTTCGGCGTCAGCTGCTCGATTTGCACGGCCATGCTGCGCGTCTTGTCTTCGGCGGCCTGGCGGCGCAGCTCCGGCTGGTCGGGATTGCCGGCCCAGTTGGCGTAGCCGAATTGGGTCAGCAGGATGTCGACGTGGCCGCAGGCCTTGGCGATCTCGCGGCAAGCGGCCGGCGTGCGTACGGCGCAGTCGTTCAGGTTCAGGATGGTGCGGCCGTTCGAGTCGATCACGCACCAGGCGTCGCCGTTCTCGTAAGGGAAAACGGTGATGCCCATCGCGTCGCCCAGCGCGATGCGGCGGCCATGCGCGCACTCGATCGCCTCGAAGCCATTCGCCTTCAGGAAGCCGATCACGCGCTTGTCCTTGGTCTGCTGGAACAGGAAGCCGACCTTGCCCGCCAAGCGCTGTTTCAGCGCCTTGACGAACGAGACCGAGAAGTGATCGGGATGTTCGTGCGAATACCAGACATAGATCTTCAGGCCCAGCGACGCAAGGCGTTCGACCATCGCGCCGTTGCTGGTCGATTGGTCGAGCAGGCTCCAGCCGTTGTTGAAGGCCGGCCCTTCGAGCCAGGGATCGACCAGCAGCAGCGTGTCGTCATTCTCGACGTGGAAGCAGGCGTGGTTTACGAACGTCAGCGCATTCTTCATGGGGAGGCTCTCATCAGATGATCACGAAACGGCCGGCGTGAAAGCCCAAGGCCCGCGTGGCGTTCAGCGCACAGCGTTCGACCTCGCCCACGAAGATGACGTGGTCGCCTTCGACATATTGGCTGCGGTTGCGGCATTCGAACCACGCCGCCGCGTCGGGGAACACCGGCAAACCGGTGCGCGACAACTC
>DASRXO010000068.1:0-9936 GCA_035654095.1 Telluria sp. | reverse complement strand
GATCGTGCTGGCCGGCGTGATTGCCGTCTCGGTGCACGGCAACGGCACCTATTTCGGCATCATCCATGCGGCCGCGATCGACCTCTCGCTGTTCCTGCCCGGCTTGCTGGTGACGCTGTCGGCGGGCACGGCGGGCGGGCTGTTCGCCCGGCTGCTGCTGGCATCGCTAGGCGGGCGCGGCCGCGATCCGATGAGCAGCTTGCGCGCGCGCCGGCCGGTGTTGTTTGCCGCGGTATGCGGCGGCGCCGTCGCGCTGATCGGTGTGCTCGGCGACGGCGCCTGCTTCGGCAGCGGCTATGCCTCGACCCGCACCATGGTCGAAGGCACGACCGCGATGCCGGCGGCGTATGCCCTGTTCAAGTTCGTGGCGACCTGGCTGACCAGCTGGTCGGGCGTACCGGCCGGCATTTTCGCGCCCTCCCTGGCGATCGGCGCCGCGATCGGCAACGACGTCGCGATGCTGACCCAGCATGCGCAGACGCCGGCCCTGATCGCGCTGGGCATGGTCGGCTTCCTGGCCGCCGTGACGCAGGCGCCGCTTACCGCGTTCATCATCGTCATGGAGATGGTCGACGGCCACGCCATGGTACTCAGCCTGATGGCCTGCGCCCTGGTCGCCACCGTCGTCTCGCGCGTGATCAGTCCGCCGCTATACGCCGGCCTGGCGCGCCAGCAACTGGCCAGCTTGTAAGCCGCGGACGCCGCACACCCGCTTATTGCGTCGCGCCGGCGCGCCGCAGCGCTTCGGCCGCCGCCGGATTGCCCTGGTCCAGCGCCAGCTTGAGCGCACTGCCGCCGCGCGCGTCCCGGTGGTTCGGATCGGCGCCGTGCGCGACCAGCACCGGCAGCATGTCGAGCCGGCCGAACAGGACCGCGAACGACAGCGCCGTCTCGCCGGCGTTGTTGACCTGGTCGATGTCGCAATGGGCGCCGGCCAGGATCGTCGCGATCCCGCTTTCGCCCTTGTACAGCGCGCCCATCAGCGCGGTGTTGCCGCGCTTGTCGGCGGCGCAGGCATCGGCGCCGGCGGCCAGCAGCGCCTGCACCGCCGGCGCGCGGTCGTTGTAGGCGGCCAGCACCAGGGCGGTGTAGCCGTCGCCGGTCCTGGTATCGAGCGGGAAGCCGGCGCCGGCCAGCGCCTGCAGGATGTCGCTGCGGCCGGCGCGCGCCGCGGCGAACCAGTCGTCCTTGTACTGCATCGCATCGACCTTGACGGCCTGGGCGTAGTCGGCGGCCGGCTGGTACCGGTGCGCCGCGCAGCCGCCGATGAGAATGGCCGCCGTCAGGCCGGCCAGGTAAGCACGTTTTAAAACCATGGTGATCTCCTTCGAAAGGGGCCGCGTCCTTGCGGCAACGCGGCCCGTTTGCCTTGCTAGTTGTCGCTCAGCTTGGCCGCGGCGGCTTGCACGCGGGCCAGGTCGGCATGCGTGGCCTGGACCAGGCGCGCGCCGTAGTCCGCGTCCGCCTTGTAGAAGTGGGACAGCATGGCGACCTTGTTCGCCTCGTTGCTGACGTGGTTCAGGTCGCCCGACAGGTTGCCGATCAGCTCCTGCTTGCCGCTCTCCGTCAGCGCGCGGTAGAACTCGCCGGCCTGGCGGAAGTTCTGCGTCTTGTGGATCGCCGCCTGCTGGGTGCTGCCCGACAGCGGCGTCTGCACGTATTTGTACTGCGCCGACTGGCTCAGTTCCGCGATGGTCGACGGTTCGTAGTTGACCTCGCCCTTGCGCACGCCGACGTTCATCGCGCCGTCCTGGTTGTTGTTGAGCACCGGGACCAGTGCACGGTTGACCGGCAACTGGCCGAAGTTGGCGCCGAGCCGGTACATCTGGGTGTCGGCATAGGCGAACAGGCGGCCTTGCAGCATGCGGTCTTCCGACGGTTCGATGCCCGGCACCAGGCGCGACGGCGCGAAGGCCGATTCCTCGGTCGATTCGAAATAATTCTCGGGAATGCCGTTCAAGGTCATGGTGCCGACCTTGCGCTCGGGGATGGTGGCCGGCCACTCCTTGGTGTCGTCGAGCGGATCGAAGTCGAACTTGTCGAGGTCGGCGGGCGCGAGCACTTGCACGTACAGGTCCCAGCGCGGGAACTGGCCGGCCTTGACCGCGCCGTACAGGTCGTTGCTCATCAGGTTCCAGTCGGCGCCGATCGAGGTGCCGACGTCCTTGCCGGCGATGCTGTGCAAGCCTTGCAGGCTCTTGAAGTGGAACTTCACGTAATGCACCTCGCCCTTTGCGTTGACGAATTTGAAGGCGTGGACCGCGAAGCCGTCCATATGCCGGTAGGAATCGGGCATGCCGATCGCCGAGTACATATGGGTGAGCATATTGGTCGATTCCGGCGTGTGGGCGAAGAAGTCGAAGGCCAGGTTGGCGTCCTGGACCCCGGTCACGGCCGACGGCTTGTTGGCGTGGACGAAGTCGGGGAACTTGATCGCGTCGCGAATGAAGAACACCGGCTGGTTAATGCCGACCACGTCCCAGTTGCCCTGCTGGGTGTAGAACTTGATGGCGAAGCCGCGCGGATCGCGCGCCTGTTCGGGCGAACCGCGGTAGCCCATCACGGTCGAGAAGCGCACGAACACCGGGGTCCTGGCGCCCGGGGTGAAGACCTGGGCATTGGTCAGCGCGGCGAGGTCCGCGCTGGCCACGAATTCGCCGTAGATGCCGGTGCCGCGCGCATGCACCACGCGCTCGGGGATGCGCTCGCGGTCGAAGCGCTGGAGTTTTTCGATCAGTTGCGAGTCTTGCAGCAGGACCGGACCGCGCGCGCCGGCGGTTTGCGAATTCTGGTTGTCGCCAACCGGCGAGCCGTTGTCGCGGGTCAGCTGTTGGGCCGGGGCGGGGCCGGCCAGCGCCGCACACAAGGCGAACGCGGCGGCGGCCAGCGGAGTGAAGTTCGTTTTCATGAAATGGTTCCTGTATCCAAGGGAGGCGGTCGCCGGCCGACGTCCGCCTTCGGGTTGCCTTAATCAGGAAAGCTCGCGAGTTTCTCTTTAAGGAGTTCGCAGCGTAGAGCACCGGTCGCAATTGGTAAAATTTATTGTATGTATAACGACGATAGTATTTGTGCCAATGTATCAAAGGCGCAAGGTTGCCCCGATCGGCGAAAGAGCGCATCCTGTCGAAAAATAGCGGGCCATGAAGAGGGAGACAATGGACTTGCGGTTCCTGGCGGGCGTGTGGCTGGCGGCCACCGCCTTGACTTCGGCACGTCCGGCATGCGCGGTCGCGATCCGTGTGGCGGCGCAGTTTGCCGCGGAACCTAAATTCATCGTCGGCGCCACGCAGACCAGCGGCTTTTGCGTGGATATCATGCAGGCCGTCGAAAAGCGCAATCCGGCGCTGCAGTTTGTCGTGCTGCCCGGCGCCTTGCCGCTGACGCGCATCCAAAGCGACATGGAGGCCGGCAAGCTCGACGCCAACTGCCTGATCGCGAATGCCGAGCGGCGCAGCAAATTCCACGTCGCGCCCACCAAGCTGTTTTCCTACAACTACCACTTGATCGTGCGGGCCCAGGACGAGGTGACCGTCAAGCAGTGGGACGACGTGCGCAACCTGGGCAGCGAGGGCCGGATCCTGGTGGTCAAGGGCACCGGCGCGATCAGCCGGCTGGAACAGGCCGGCGGCCTGATCCTCGACGCCGGCGGCGCCACGCCCGAGATCAACCTGCAAAAGCTGCTGGCCGGGCGAGGGCGCTTTTTCTACTACCGGACCGAAGGCTGGAAACACGCGATGGCGCGCTCCGGCATGGAAGACAAGATCAAGGTCTTGCCCGGCGTGATGGGCGTCGAAGACTTCTATCTGATGCTGGGCAAGCATCTGCCGCCATCGCTGGTGGCGGCCGTCGGCAAGACGCTCGCCGAGCTCGACGACACCGGCGAGCTGGAGCGCATCCACAAGAAATGGGCGGCCAACTAAGGCGCCGCTGCACGCCGGGCTGCGCTTCAGTCCGCTCGGCACACTATTTGCTCGCGTCCCCAATGTAGTTCCGTTAGGCAAGCGCCGCTCGGCCGCTTGTCATTCTGCCGAAAATGTCGGTGCCCAGAGTCAATACACCAAAAATCAACTTGACATGCAAGTAGTAGCTTGCCTATTATTCATGCAATAGATTACTTGCATATAGCCGTCCATGGCCGCGTACCTCGATGACACAGACTTGCTGTTCAAAGCTCTCGCCGACCCCAGCCGGCGCAAGCTGCTGGACTTGCTGCACGAACACGATGGTCGCACCCTCAATGACTTGTGCGAACACCTGGACATGACGCGACAGGGTGTGACGCAGCACCTGGGTGTGCTGCAGGCGGCGAACCTGGTGGCCACTATCTGGCGCGGCCGCGAGAAGCTGCACTTTCTCAATCCGGTGCCGCTGCAGGAAATCCACGAACGCTGGATTGCCAAGTTCGAAAAACGGCGCCTCAATGCGCTATCAGATTTAAAACAACGATTGGAGAACCCAAATGACTAGATCGACCTTTATTTACGTGACCTACATCCGCACCACGCCGGAGAAGCTTTGGTCAGCACTGACCGACGACGTGGAGTTCATGAAACAGTACTGGTTCGGCGTGCATTGCGAAAGCCAGTGGACGGTCGGGTCCAGTTGGAAAATGGTCCAGGGTGATGGTCAGATCACCGACGCCGGCGAAATTCTCGAGGCCGAGCCGCTGCAGCGCCTGGTGATCCGTTGGCGGCACGAGAACAAGCCTGAACTCAAGGCCGAAGGCGATTCGCTCTGCACGATGGAGCTGGAACCAAGCGGAGCGGCGGTCAAGCTCACCATCACCCATACCATCGAGCGCGAACCCTCGAAACTTATCGTAGCGGTGTCCGGCGGCTGGCCGAAGATCATGTCCAATCTTAAGTCTCTGCTTGAGACCGGCTCCATCGCACTGTAGGAAGCTTATCCGCCGAGCAATCAGCAGTAAATGCCTGCGATAACTAACCGCCCTTCGTAATATGTGGAGACCAGCATGAAGAAGACTCAAAGATTTCTCGCGGCACTGGCAGGGTTGATGATCGCCGCCAGCATGAACGCGCAATCAGCGCCGTCGCACATCGCGACCATTAACATCGTTCTCGTTCACGGCGCACTCATCGATGGTTCAAGCTGGCGGGGCGTGTATGACGTACTCACCCGCGATGGCTATCACGTCAGCATCGCACAGCCGCCGATGACAGGACTCGACGAAGACGTGGCAGCGACCCAGCGCGTTCTCGACCAACTAGACGGTCCGGTGATTCTCGTCGGTAACAGCTATGGCGGTTCAATCATTACTGTCGCCGGCAGCGACCCAAAGGTGAAGGCGCTAGTCTATGTCGCCGCGCTCCAACCCGATGTCGGCGAGACGAGCGCCGAGGCGGCCCCGCCGAAGAAGGAGGCGAGCAACGCTTTGAAAACAAGCAGAGACGGTTTCGTATTCCTCGATCCGGCCAAGTTTGGCGCCGAAATTGCCGCCGACATTCCGAAAGCGACGGCGGATTTTATGGCGCACTCGCAAATTCCCATTTTCGGCCCCGCCTTCAGCACAAAGCTGACTGCCGCCGCCTGGCACGAAAAGCCGAGCTACGTGATCATTGCCAGCGAGGATAGACAGCTTGACCGAGCCGCAGCGCAGCGGATGGCCACCCGCGCGGGGTCAAAAGTGACTGTCATCAAAGGGAGCCACCTTATATTCATCTCCGAGCCTCTCGCTGTCGCCCGCGTGATCGAGACAGCCGCACGCGCAATTCAATAAGCACTCTGCATCGTTTGCACAATACCTCGTGTCTGGCCGACGGCCCTCAGCAAGCCACGACGTTGACCGCCAGCCCGCCGAGTGAGGTTTCCTTGTACTTGGTGTGCATGTCGGCGCCGGTCTGGCGCATGGTCTCGATGACCTTGTCCAGCGTGACGTAGTGACGGCCGTCGCCGAACAGCGCCAGGCGCGCCGCGTTGATCGACTTGGCCGCGCCCATCGCGTTGCGTTCGATGCAGGGGATCTGCACCAGCCCGCCGACCGGGTCGCAAGTCAGGCCGAGGTTGTGCTCCATGCCGATTTCGGCGGCGTTTTCGATCTGCTCGTTAGTGCCGCCGAGCGCCGCCGCGAGGCCGGCCGCGGCCATCGACGAGGCCGGCACAACTGGCCCGGAAAGAGACGATGAAGGCAAGAGCCGAGACTCCCGCGGCACCCGCGAAAAAAGCACGGAAGCCGACCGCGCGCATGCCGATGGCCGAGCGCCGCGCGCAAATCCTGAGCAAGGCGTTTGAATATTTTTCGGAGAATGGGGTGAACGGCCAGACCCGCGCGCTGGCCGAAGCCTGCGGCGTGTCGCAGCGCCTGCTGTACAGCGTGTTCCCGAACAAGGCGGCCTTGCTGGCCGCCGTGTACGAAGCCGAGATCGCGGGCCCGATCAAGGCCATCTGGTTCGTGCTGCTGAAGGACCGCAGCAGGACGGTGGAGGCGCGCGTGACCGAGTTCTATCAAGAGTACTACGACCTGATCCTGACGCGGCGCTGGCTGCGCCTGTTCCTGCACGCCTCGCTGTCGGAGGACATCAACATGGCCTCGACCTACATCGCGCGCATCGTGACCAACCTGCTGGAGATGATGGTCGACGAAGCCGCGCACGAGGCCGGGCTGCGCACGCCGGACGATGCCGCGCTCAAGCAGGAGATCGGCTGGACCCTGCACGGCGCGGTGTCCCACCTCGCGATCCGGCGCCACATCTATCATGGCACCAGTCCGAAGGACCCGAAGGAGGTCATCACGCTGCACGTGAAGACCTTCCTCGCGGGCCTGAAGGCGGTGCTGCCCGCGGCCTGACGCTTGCCTGAGCGCTTACTTGCGCTGCGCGAGCGCCGGCGCGGAGGCCGGCAGCTTGCGCGCTTTCGAGGCTTGCTCGAAGCTGTAGGCGTAGCCGATCAGGCGCGGCTCGGTCCATGGCAGGCCGATGATCTCCATGCCGACCGGGACGCCGACCGGCGCATCGGCGTCAGGCGTCGAAAAACCGGCCGGCACCGCGATCGAGGGGAAGCCGGTCAGCGCGGTCAGGATGCCGTTGCGGTCGGACTGGTTGTACTCGCCGATCGGCACCGGCAGGCGCTTCTGGTGCGGGTAGACCATCGCGTCGAGCTGGTTGCGCGCCATCAGGTTGGCCAGGCTGATCTTGAGCGCGTCGATCTTCAGCATGCGGTCCTTGTAATCGGCTTCGGTCAGGCCGTTGGCATAGCTTTGCGCCGAGACCAGGAACTTCTGCAGGCTCGGATGCGATTTGCCGGACGCGAGGACCTCTTCCAGCGAGTGCGCGGGCGCGCTGTGGCCGGGCGCCGTCAGGTAGGCATTGAGCACGCTCTTGTATTCGTACTTCTGGACGTCGAGCTTGTTGTTCAACTGGTCGGTATCCATCTCCGGCGCATCGATCGGCACGATGATCGCGCCCTGCTTCTTGAGCACGTCGATTGCGCGCTCCATCACGCGGTTGACTTCCTGGTGCTCGGGCTTGGTGCCGAACATGGTCTTCAGCACGCCGATGCGGGCGCCGCGCAGCGCCTTGGCGTCCAGCGACGCGGTGTAGGTCTTCGGCTGATGGCCGGTGCTGAGCGCGGTGAGCGGATCGGCCGGGTCATAACCGGCCATCGCGTCGAGCATGCGCGCGGCGTCGCTGACCGAGCGGGCCAGCGGGCCGGCATCGTCCATCGTGAACGACACCGGCAGGATGCCGGCGCGGCTGATCAGGCCATGGGTCGGGCGAATCCCGACCAGGCTGTTGGCCGAGGCGGGCGAGCGCACCGAATTGACGGTGTCCGAGCCGGTGCCGACGGTGGCGAAATTGGAGGCCAGCGCCACCGCGGTGCCGCCCGACGAGCCGCCCGGCGTCAATTTCAGGTCATACGGATTCTTGACCTGGCCGCCGAGCGAGCTGATCGACACACCGCCCAGCGCGAACTCCTGCATATTGGTCTTGGCCAGCACCAGTGCGCCGTCCTTGCGCAGGCGCGCCAGCGCGAAGCCGTCTTGCGCGGGCTGGGCGCCGGCCAGCGAGGCCGAGCCGCCGGTGGTCGGCATGTCCGCGGTGTCGTAATTATCTTTCAGGACCGTCGGGATGCAGTGCAGCGGCGCCATCTTGCCGGTCTGCTTGAACTGCCGGTCGAGCGCGTCGGCCTGCTCCAGCGCCTTGGGGTTAAGGTAGAGGATCGCGTTCAGCGCCGGTCCCTGCTTGTCGTAGGCGGCGATCCGGTCCAGGTATTGCTGGACCAGGCCGCGGCAGCTCAGGCTGCCGGCCTGCATCGCCTGGTGGATGTCGGCGATCGACGCTTCCATCAGCGTGAACGGCTTGGCGGCCTGGCTGGCGAGCGGGAGCAGGGCGGCCAGCAAGGCCGCTGCGATTGTCTTTACTTTGGTGCGCATATGTACTTCCCCTTTGGTTTGGATTGTGTAGAATAAGTCAAGGCAACATTATCGTCAACTGACGATATCAATGATCGCGAAGGATGGACATGAGAGTGAAAGCGAGCGAAGCGCCAACCCGGACCAAGGCCGCGGCCAAGGCCAAACCCAAACCCAAGGCCGCGGCGGCGCCCAAGGCCAGGCGGGCGACCGTGCGCATGCCGCAGGCCGAGCGCCGCGCGCAAATCCTCGGCAAGGCCTTCGAATACTTTTCGGAGAACGGCCTGACCGGCCAGACGCGCGGCCTGGCCGAGGCCTGCGGCGTGTCGCAGCGCCTGCTGTACAGCGTGTTTCCGAACAAGGCGGCGCTGGTCGACGCGGTGTACGAGGCCGAGATCGCGGGGCCGATCAGGGCCGACTGGTTCGTGCTGCTGAAGGACCGCAGCATGACGGTCGAGCAGCGCCTGATCAAGTTCTATCGCGAGTACTACGAGGTGATCCTGACCCGGCGCTGGCTGCGCCTGTTCCTGTACGCCTCGCTGTCGGGCGAGGTCACGATGGCGCCGACCTACATCGCGCGCATCGTCACCAGCCTGCTCGAGATCATGGTCGACGAGGCGGCGCACGAAGCCGGCCGGCGCGCGCCGGAGGACCCGGCCCTGAAGCGCGAAGTCGGCTGGACGTTGCACGGCGCGGTGTCGCACCTCGCGATCCGGCGCCACATCTACCGCGACGCCAATCCCGGCGACCCGCAACCTGTCATCACCCTGCACGTGAAGACCTTCCTGGCCGGCCTGAAGGCGGTCTTGCCGGCCGCCTGAGCCGGTCTTTCGATTGTTACTTTCGCGCCGTTGACAGGTGAATACGGTCGGTGATACCTTCCTGATTCCGGTAAAGGGAACATCGTTCTGATATACGGAATGCGTTCCGCGCTACCACAGCCAGCGAGGTAATCTTGAAAAACCTGTCTGAACTACCGCTCGCCGCGGTGCCGGCGCAGGCCGGCGGCAGCGTATCGTTGTGGAAGTTGTTCCTCTGCTTTATCAAGATCGGCGTGACCTCGTTCGGCGGCAGCACCCAGGCCTGGATCTTCCGCGCCATCGTCGAAGAGCGCGCCTGGCTCAGCGAATCGGACTTCCTGACCGGCCTGACGATCGCCCAGATCCTGCCCGGCGCGAACCCGGTCAACCTCTCGCTGTACGTGGGCCAGCGCCTGCGCGGCGGGACCGGTGCGCTGGTGGCCACGCTCGGCATGGTGGTGCCGGCGATCTGCATCGTGCTGGTGGTCGGCGCGCTGTATGCGCGGCTCGCGCAATTCCCGCTGACCCACTTCCTCCTGATCGGCATCGCCACCGTCGGCGTCGGCGCCACCCTGGCCGCCGGCCTGAAGGTGGCGCGCAAGATCGAGCGCCGGCCCACCATCGTCGCGATCGGGCTGGCGACCTTCGTCGGCGTCGGCGTGTTTCACTGGTCGATGGTGCCGGTGGTCGCGGTGCTGGCGCCCCTCAGTGTCGCGCTGGCGGCAAGGCGGGCGCATGGATAACCTGCTGCTGCGCCTGATCCTCGTG
>DASRXO010000067.1:0-3237 GCA_035654095.1 Telluria sp. | reverse complement strand
GGTTTGCTGGCGGTATTTCCCGGTCAGGAAACCGCCGCCGAGCGGCGACCACAGCGCCGCGCCGAGGCCCAGCGCTTCGGCCATCGGCAGCAGTTCGCGGTCGGCGCCGCGCTCGGCCAGGCTGTATTCGAACTGGAGGCCGGCCAGCGGCGCCCAGCCGCGCAGATCGGCCATCAGGTCGGCGCGGGCGGCGCGCCAGGCCGGGAAATTCGACAGGCCGCCGTAGACGATCTTGCCGGCGCGGATCAGGTCGTCGAAGCCGCGCATGATTTCCTCGGTCGGGGTCAGCTGGTCGGCGAAATGCGCCCAATAGAGGTCGATGCGTTCGGTGTGCAGGCGCTTCAGGCTGGCCTCGACCGCTTGCACCATCGCCTTGCGGCTGTTGCCGCCGGCGGCCGGCGACTTGGCGGCCAGCGTGTACTTCGAGGCGAGCACCAGGTTGTCGCGTTCGGCGGCGATGAACTCGCCGAGCATTTGCTCCGACTGGCCGAGCTGGTAGGAGTCGGCGGTATCGATGAAATTGCCGCCGGCGGCCAGGTAGCCGTCGAACATGCTTTGCGCTTCGGCGCGCTCGGCGCCGTGGCCCCAACCGGTGCCGAAATTGCCGGCGCCCAGGGCCAGCGCCGAAACGCGCAGACCGGTGCGGCGGCCGAATGTCGTGTATTGCATACTGGCTCCTTGTCGTTAAATTATGAACGTAATCTATGCTTGATATATTATGCTTGTCATATATAATGTCAAGGAGTATTTGGACCATCGAGCGGAGGCGGGCATGAAAGTCAGCAGGGAACAGGCGGCACAGAACCGCGAGCGGGTGGTGCAGACGGCGGCCACCTTGTTCAGGGAGCGCGGTTATAGCGGGATCGGGGTGGCGGACCTGATGAAGGGGGCGGGGCTCACGCATGGCGGCTTCTACGGCAATTTCGGCTCGAAGGAAGCGCTGATGGCCGAGGCGGTGACGTATGCGCTGGACAAGGCGCTGCTCAAGTGGGACAAGCTGGTGCGCACGCAGCCGGACGATCCGCTGGAAGCGATCACGGCGGCCTATTTATCGACCGCGCACCGCGACCATCCTGGGCAGGGTTGTGTGATGGCGGCGCTGGCGCCGGACGTCGCGCGGCTGGCGCCCGCGGTGCGCTCGGCGATGACGGACGGCGTGCGCCAACAGCTCGACAAGCTGGCGGCGCTGATGCCCCCGGAGTCGGCCGACGACAAGCGCCAGGCCGCGCTGGTGACGTACGCCAGCATGGTCGGCGCGCTGGTGCTGGCGCGCGCGGTCAACGACGAGGCGCTGTCCGAAGAATTGTTGGGCGCGGTGCACGCGGCCTTGACCGGCATGGCCTGAGCTGCCTTTCCATCCGCTGGGGTCACGTCTGACATTCGTACATTTCCGCTTGGAAATGTACGAATGTCAGACGTGACCCCAGCGGGTGTTCGGCGCAACGAATGACCGGGCTCAGGGGCGTAGAGGCGCCCGCCAGGGTTGGAAACGCCTGGAACCGACACTGGGGTCGCGTCTGACTTTCGGACATTTTCGGTAAGAAATGTACGAATGTCAGACGTGACCCCATGTGGTACGCTGGCGGTTTTTCCGCAGGGATATGCCATGCTGCAATGGCTGAGGCAGTACCGGCGCGCGCTGCTGGCCGGCGATATCGGCGCCGGCATCGTGGTCGCCATGATGATGATCCCGCAGGGCATGGCCTACGCGCTGGTCGCCGGCCTGCCGCCGGTGGCCGGGATTTACGCCAGCATCGTGCCGCCCGTCCTGTACGCCCTGTTCGGCTCCAGCATGACCCAGTCGGTCGGCCCGATGGCGATCGTCTCGCTGATGACCGGCGCCGCCCTCGCGCCGCTGGCCGCCCCCGGCAGCGGCCTGTACCTGGTGCTGGCGGCCCAGCTGGCCCTGCTCTCGGGCCTGGTGCTGCTCGCCTGCGGCCTGCTGCGCATCGGCTTTCTCGCCAACTTCTTTTCGCGCCCCGTGATGAGCGGGTTCTCGATCGGCTCGGCGATCGTGATCGCCCTCGACCAGCTCAAGCCGCTGCTCGGCGCCGACCTGCCGCAGGTCCATCCGCCCAGCGCCGCCCTCGGCGTCGGCGCGCTGCTGGCGCTCCTGCTGTGCAAGCACTACCTGGCGCCGCTGCTGCGCCGGTTCGGCATGCCGCCCGCCGCCGCCGACGTCGGCGCGCGCCTGGCGCCCATGCTGGTGGTGGCCGCCGCCACCATCCTCTCCGCCACGCTGGGCCTGGCCGCGCTCGGCGTGCAGACCACCGGCGCGGTGCCGCCCGGCTTGCCGCAGCTGAACCTGGCCGTCTCCAGCGCCCACTGGCGCCCGCTGCTGCAGCCGGCCCTGCTGATCGGTTTCATGGCGTTCTTGCTGAGCATGTCCGCAGCCCAGACCCTGGCCCTCAAGCGCCAGGAGAAATTGAACAGCAATTTCGAACTGATCGGTCTGGGCGCGGCCAACCTCGGCAGCGCGCTATCGGGCGGCTTTCCGGTCACCGGCAGCATGTCGCGCTCGGCCGTCAATTTTTCGGCCGGCGCCAACACGCCGTTGGCCAGCCTCATCACCGCAGCCTTGCTGGCGCTGGCGCTGCTCGCGCCCACCGGCTGGCTGGCGCTGTTGCCGCTGCCGGCGCTGGCCGCCACCATCATCGTGGCCGTGCTCGGGATGCTGGAACTGGCCACCCTGCGCACCGCCTGGCGCTACGACCGCGGCGACGCGCTGGCCCTGGTGGCCACCGCCGCCGGCGTGCTGCTGATGGGGGTGGAGGCGGGCGTGATCATCGGCGTGGTGCTGTCGATGGGCACCCTGATCTGGCGCGCCAGCCGCCCGCATATCGCGGTGCTGGGCCGGATCGCCGGCACCGAGCATTTCCGCAACATCGAGCGCTACCCGGGCCAGACCACGCCCGACGTGCTGCTGTTGCGCATCGATGCCGGCCTGTTCTTCGGCAATGTCGAGGCGGTCAACGCGCGCATCGAGGAAGAGCTGGCGAGCCGCCCCGCCAGCCGTCATCTGGTGCTGGTGCTGTCGGCCGTGAATGCGATCGATACCTCGGCCCTGTTCGGCTTGAGCGAGCTGAACCAGAGCCTGGGACAGCGCGGCATCGGCTTCCATCTGGCCGAAGTCAAGGGGCCGGTCATGGACCGCCTCAAGCAGAGCTGCCTGCTGGCCGAGCTCAACGGCCAGCTGTTCCTGAGCGCCGCCATGGCCTGGGACACGCTGGCCGTCGC